>JAZLAL010000001.1:0-73569 GCA_045613185.1 Bacteroidales bacterium
CACATCTTCGATTATGAATATGACGCAGTTCTTAACTCATTGAGAGAAAACGGATTGCAAAATAACGAAGGCGATAAAGTTAAAGTTATCTTCGTTCCTTCATACCTCAACGGCAATGACGGCGTATTCAATATCAACTACAACGATTTCTTGTCAGCATTCGACCTTTCTGTATTCCCATCATATTATGAACCATGGGGTTACACACCAATGGAAAGCATCGCTCACGGCATTCCAACGATAACAACAGACCTTGCAGGTTTCGGTCGTTACATCCAAGATGAGAAATTCGACCATGAGTCAGTCGCTATCGTTCATCGTGAAGAAGGCAACGGAGCAGTGGTGACAGACGATATCGTCAAGATAATTTTGAGTTTCACTTCAAAAGATGAAAAACAAATCGCTGCTGTGAAGAAAAACGCTTTGGATTTGGTTAAGAAATTCGAGTGGAATGAACTCATCGACAATTATTTAGAAGCATACGACATCGCTTTGGATAAATTGCGCGGTCGTGATTATTTGAAACAAACAAAAAAATATAACGAGATTTTGAGAAACTTTAATTACCAAAAGCAAGACACACCTAACTGGAAGAGAATCATTGTAGAACCAGTTTATTCAGAAGATATGCAGAAGTTGCAAGAACTCTCACAAAACCTCTGGTGGTGCTGGGACGTCGACGCAACAGAATTGTTCTCTTCAATAGACCCACAAGCATGGAAAGCTGTGGAACACAACCCAATAGCTTTGATGAAGAATTTGTCAAAGGCACAAATCGAGGCATTGGAAAACGACAAGGCATTCATCGAAAAGTTGAATTCTACTTACACTCGTTTTAAAGAATATATGTCAGCTAAACCTGCTGACGACCACACTATCGCTTACTTCAGCATGGAGTACGGCTTGACAAAGAGCCTTAAAATATATTCTGGCGGTCTCGGTATCTTGGCAGGCGACTACCTCAAACAAGCTTCCGACTCTAATGCTAACATGGTGGCTATCGGTCTCTTATACCGCTACGGATACTTCGCACAAGACCTTTCTGTATGGGGCGAGCAACTCTCAGAATATATCCCACAAAACTTCTCGACACTTCCAATGGAAATCGTCCGCGATGAAAACGGAGAAGAAGTCGTTATCAATATCGCATTTCCTGGTCGTACAGTCTACGCAAAGGCATGGCGCGTTCCTGTAGGTCGCATCAGCTTGTATCTCCTTGATACAGATATCGATGAAAACTCAGCAGAAGACAGAGGCATCACAGGAAAACTCTATGGCGGCGACAGCGAAATGCGTATCAAGCAAGAGATGTTCCTCGGTATCGGCGGTATCAGATTGATGGACAGAATCAACCTTAAACCTACAGTATATCACTGCAATGAAGGTCACGCTGCATTCTGCGGATTGGAAAGATTAAGCATCTATATCACTCGTCATAACCTCGACTTTGACGTCGCTAAGGAATTAGTCAGAACATCAACATTATTCACAACACACACTCCAGTTCCAGCAGGTCACGACGTATTCGAAGAACACCTCATGAGAACTTATCTCTCTCATTATCCAGGTCGTATGAACATCAGCTGGAACGACTTCATGAACCTCGGTAAGATTCGTCACAACGACCCATACGAGAAATTCTCTATGAGCGTCTTGGCAACAAACCTCAGCCAGGAAGTCAATGGCGTAAGTAAGATTCACGGCCGCGTCTCAAGAGAGATGTTCCAACAAATGTGGCCAGGTTACTTCGCAGAAGAAAACCACATCGGCTACGTCACAAACGGCGTTCACCTCCCAACATGGACCGACTTCTCATGGCAGAGACTTTATAGAGAAGTCCTTGGTAAAGACTACGTTGACGTACAGTCAGATACAAAAGTATGGGAAAAGATTAACAACGTCGCTGACGAGACAGTATGGAATATCAAGAAAGACTTGAAACGTCGTCTTACAGAATATCTCAAAGTAAAGGTCGTTGAAGACATGCAACGTCGTCAAGAAAGTCCTTCTTTGATTATCAATACAATAAAAAACTTCAACGAAAACGCTCTCATCATCGGTTTCGCTCGTCGTTTCGCAACATACAAACGTGCTCACTTGTTATTCAACAATATAGAACGTCTTGCAGAACTTCTTAACAATCCAGAAAAACCTGTTGTATTCCTCTTTGCAGGTAAGGCTCACCCTAATGACAAAGCAGGTCAGGATTTGATTAAGATGATTATCGAGACATCAAGAAAGAAAGAGTTCGCTGGCAAGGTTATCTTCTTGAATAACTACGATATGGAACTCGGTAAGATATTGACTAGCAGTGTCGACATCTGGATGAACACTCCAACACGTCCTCTCGAAGCTTCAGGTACAAGTGGCGAGAAAGCCGTCATGAACGGAACATTGAACCTCTCAGTCCTCGACGGCTGGTGGGCAGAAGGCTTCCGTCCTCAAGCTGGCTGGGCACTTCAAGAAGAAAGAACATACAGCGACCAACGCTACCAAGACGAACTCGACGCAGAGACAATCTATAACCTCATCGAAAACGAAATCGTTTCATTATACTTCGACAGAAATGAAAACGGCGTTCCAACACAATGGGTTAAGTATGTGAAGAACAACTTGATGCAGATTGCTCCAAATTACACAATGAAGAGAATGCTCGACGATTACTTCGCACAATATTATAACAAACTCATTGAGAGAACAGACATGATGCGTGAAAACCGTTATCAGAAAGCATTTGAAATCGCAGCATGGAAGAAAAATGTCGAGACTAACTGGGATAAGATTGAAGTCGAAGCTATCAAGATTCCAGATCCAAGTGTGAGGTCACTCAACTTCGGTGATGCAATCGTAGCTGAAATCACATTGAAGACACCAGGATTGAACAGAGGCGATGTCGGCATCGAGATAGTATTCGGTACTAAGGACAAGAATGGCAATGATAAGGTAATGAAAGTTGAGCGACTTCAACTCGTTGACGCTGGCGAAGGCTGGGCTAGATATTACATCGACCTTCCATTGAACAAAGCCGGTATGTTCGACTACACATTCAGAATATATCCAACCCACGAATTATTGCCACACAGACAAGACTTCGCATTGGTTAAATGGATTTAATGCAATGCATAATTTATAATTCATAATGCGTAATTATTGGGTCACTGAGCCTGTCAAAGTGACCATCATATAACGAATAAGGACGATGTGAAAATCGTCCTTATTTTTTTATCCGCGAAATTTCACTTAATGACACTAATGTTTTGAAATAGTTTTGAAAAAGTGTTAAAAAAAAGCGAGGCTATTTTGTTGTATTCAATCTGTCAAAGATACATAATTTAAAGCAATTCACAAGAGTTTTCATTATCGAAAGCTGATTCCATCTTCGTTGTTATCATCCTCTATCAATGGAAGATGATTGCCGTTTGTTGCCATGTCAATCTCTCCTCTGGCGATTTCCCTAATCTGATTTGTGATGCCTTTGTCATTTGTGACGCTTTCTATCAATGCTGAAGCTAGTGAAAGTCTTGCTAGTTTGTTGGTTTTATTTGATGTGTCTCCATTGCTTGCAAGAGAATATAACTTTTCAATGTTGTTGACATTGCCGAAGTTCTTGATAAGATCGTACATGTCGATGTAATCTTTTATATGTGGGAAATTTGTGCTGAAGGTTTCGTCCCATTTGAAGTCGTTTATTGAAAACTCAACAGCTGTGTTTGTGGCAAAGCATTCCATTAGTTCCATATATTGAATGCATATTGTGTAATATTTGTCACATTTGTTCTTTTCAATCAGCGAGACAAGTCGGGCTATATGATATAGGTTGTATAAGGTTACTTTGTCGTCGTAGATGTGAAGATAATTGTCAATCAATTTGTTTATTGGGTGTAGATGTTTTGTTGTGACTTCTTCTATATGCTCATCGTCTTTTTCATAGTTGTACTCGCTTATCATTTTTAGTTGATTACGCAACAATTCTTCTTTGTTCAGAACCTTGTCTTCGTCGTTGACGAAATACGCAGTAGGGAAGTAGTTGTCCTCGAGCGAGGTTTTGATTGTCAAGTTACAAACGTCACCTTCTTTGACGTGCTTGCAATAAGATGTTATGCATGAACATGTTATTCCGTTTTCAGTGATGAAATAAGTTCGTTTGTTTTTGCTGTTTATAGATAAACACAATCCCGAGATATTATGGTCAAGATTTTCTGCCATATAGTTAGAAAATTCCATAATGTTTTCTATGATATTGAAGTTGTACTTGTTGTCTATTTTATTTATTTTAGCATAGAATTCAAGTCCTCTTTCAAATATATTTGTAAGGTCGTTGCAAGAGAAATGATATCCGCAATATCCTGATGAATGTATTATTCCATTAATGTAATCCTCGTAAATGGAATGGCAGAATATCAAGTTTTTTAAATTGTTATTTATTCCTGAAATTATGATTTTAGTATAATCAGGTGTTCTATCTGTTATTTCTGTATCAAACAGTTCTTTCCATTTGTCTCTGTAGTATAGTATGTCATCTGATTTCTCCCATTCAGAGTCTGTCGAAGGTACGTAGAGATGGATTGGCACTCCATCAATTTTGTATAGGCATGTGCTTTCTGTAGTGTCTATTTCCTTTATATTGCTCTTATGGATAGTGAAAATGTCGTCGGTGAAGTTTAGATGCAGGTCTTTGACATGTCTTCCTTTTAAGTTTAGTCTGTTTTGTCTTTCAAATGATAATATCTGGTCTGCAAGAGCGTCGGGGTCGTTTTGGACGTTTCTTAAGATATAACCTTTGATGCCATAGTGTTTATTTTCATAGTTGCTGTCTATTAATAGTTTGTTTGCTAGCAGAATGGATTTCTCCTTGCTGCATATATAACTCAGATATTTGCATAAAGTCAATAGAAGTTTGTTTGGTTTGATTGAAGACTCGTTGTCATTGTCGAGTTTTTTTACGACATAGAAGTTCAATAGAGAACCTATGCCGATTATAATATTCGACAGTAATGACTTATCGACGTCTTTGTTTCTGTTGTATTTAAGTTCTTTGTTGATAAGTCGTTTTTCGTAGTTGATATATTTCTGCAAGATGTCAATGATTCTTTCAACGAGGTCGTCGTCTATGATTTCCTTCGAGGAGTATTCGAGCAGTTTTGAAAAATTTATGATATTGTTATGAATCAGTTCTTTATCATAAGCGATGATTATGAATAATATGTTGAATATTTTGTTGCGGTCTTTGATATATCCTGACTTTAAAAGTTTGTCGATAATATCTTGAACGAAGTCAGTCTGATTGTTGTTTTTAATGATGCTGATGGATTCCATTATGCATTCAGCCTTGTGAATCATCCCTTCTGATTTGCGTATTGTCTCTTCGCGTTTTTGTGGACTGAATTTGTTGAGGAGTCCTGACTCTTCCAGCCAGTTTTCGATGTCTTTGATTAGTATGCATATTTTTTCTATATCATCTAACGATAATATATCGGATAATTTGGTGCTTATTAGAAGGCATTTTATATAGTCAAATATCCATAATCTGTTGTTATGGTTTATTTTGTTTTCTATTTCCTTGATGTGTGTGCTGACTCTTGAGTCGGTGGTTTCGTTTAGTTTGTCAAAGAAACGTTCTTTCCATTCTTCGTGATGTATGCCTTTAAAAATGGTTTCTGGCATGAAAGCATCGAATTCTTCATCAACGGAGATGAAGTTAAGAGTGAAATGATCATCATATTCTTTGATGCGTACGCAATATTCTACAATCTCTCCTATGTTTTTATTTAATCTGTTGAAGAATGTGTGAAGATGCGAGATGTTGTTTTCAGTGTTTTCAATGATGGCGCGTCTGTGTCCTTTGTTTGAAAGTGGCAGTTCTTTCCTTATAACAAAAGTGTATATCTGGTTGGGTTTGTATATTGCCTTAAATAATGCTAGTTCATCTTGTTCTAGTGTGACGAATCCGTTTTCGTCAATGTTGGTGACTTTACAATATAAATAATAATTGGGGGATGAAGTGTTCTGTGATTTTGTTGGGCGTACAATAAATTCATTTTTATTATCTGAATCGACTAATCTTATCTTAAAGAATCTTTCTCCTTCATTTGAGTAAGTATCGTTTATATATTCGAATTGATATGTATTCCCAATAATTAAGTCCATAATTAAATTGTGTTGTTTGATAGAACAAATAAAAAAAGTTTGTAAATTTACGAATAAAAATTGTAATGTAATAAAATATAGAGGTAAAACATATATGAAAATACAAAACTCATGTGGCGTTAAAATTCAGATGGGTGATTATTGTATTACATCCATTGTTTTTGACTATTTTTGCATCTCATATATATGGATTCAATGGAAACAAAACTGACTCATTTAGCATTACATATCATAGGCAACAAGGCTGCCGAGGAGGGCGTGCATCTTGCCAAGTCGAACGTCTCTCTCTCAGCGAGGAGCTTCGTAACACCTTGTCTAATTTCTTCCTTAACGCGTTCAACATAGGGGAGTTCTTCCATCTTTATCACGATAGCGGTCTAGAATATAACGTGGTCCATGGTGCGGCATCCAAGATATTCGAGGATCCGTCATGTATCTATGAGGAGTCGAAGAAGCTGGCGCGTTATCTATACGAACAAAGCACGCATCCTAAAATCAAGGCGGGCGAGTTTTATGTGGCTTACTTCACCGATTGCATGATGACAGGCGAACTCGTCGATGCCGTCGGTATCTTCAAGACAGAGAATAAGGACACTTATCTGAAAGTGGGAGGCGGCAGCAGCAAGTTCAACCTCGAGAGCGAACAGGGTATCAACGTGAAGAAACTCGACAAAGGTTGTCTTATCTTCAATAGGGATATCGATGACGGTTATGTGGTTTCTATCGTCGATAACACCAACAAAGGCATGGAGGCTCTTTACTGGACCGACGACTTCCTCCATGTGCGCCAACGTAAGGATGAATATGCTAACACTCAGAATGTCATGGCGATGGCCAAGAACTTCGTGACTCAGGAACTGCCTAAGGAGTTTGAGGTGTCAAAGGCCGACCAGATTGACCTTCTTAACAAATCATTACAGTTCTTCAAGGAAAAAGATAGCTTCGACTTTGATGAGTTCGCTGCTGAAGTCATAGAACAGCCTGATGTGATTGAGAGTTTCCAAAACTACAAGAAGAGTTATGAGGAAGAGAATGGTCTTAGTATCGACGATAACTTCATGATATCAAACAATGCGTTTAAGAAACAGCAGCGCTCTTATAAAAGAGTCATTCGTCTTGATGATAAGATACAGATTATCATCGACGGCAACCGCGACCACGTGGAACAAGGCGAGGACGCTCGCGGAAAATATTATAAGGTTTATTATACAGAAGAAGAGTAATCGTTTAGTCCACAAACAGACCCGAAAAAACCTTTCGTGAAAGATTAGTGAAGTTTCGTGGATATAAAAAATCATCCACGAAATTACACCATAAGTCAGAGTGAAGTTTCGTGGAGGTTTTATTTCACGAAAAAATCGTGAGGTTTAGTGCGGATTAGTGGATTTTTATGGTCTCAATCCAGAGCCTCCTTGTAACGAAATCGTTTCTCCTGTGACGTATGACGCATCGTCGGATGCCAAGAACACGCACACTCTTCCGATGTCTTGCATAGGGTCTGCGAAGCGTCCTAGTGGAATGCTTTGTATCGTTTTCTCGAAGAGTTCAGGATAGTTTTCTTTCCATTCTTTGAGGCTTTCTGTCATGGCAAGCGGAGCAACCATATTGGCTCTCACGCCGTCAGGTCCCCATTCAGTGGCAGCGACTCTTGAAAGACCTCTGATGCCTTCTTTGGCAGCGGCGTAAGAACTCTGTCCCCATTTGCCGAACAAGCCAGCACCAGAAGCGAAGTTAATCACAGAACCTTTTGTCTCTTTGAGATAAGGGAAAGCTTCTCGCATGTAAAAGAATGTGGCATATAATCCAGAGTTTATTGCTAAATCAAAATCTTCTTTGGTGTGTTCGATGAGTGATAATCCCGACTTGGAAGCCTGAGCATTATTAATCAATGTGTTGATCTTGCCGAATGTCTCTATCGTCTTGGCGATGACTTCCTTGATACGAGCTTCGTCGGCACCGTCGGCGACCATTGCCAAAACCTTGACGCCGTATTCTTCTTCGAGTCTTTCCTTGGCGTTCAACAATCTGGCTTCGTTTCTGCCAGTGATGACGATGTTGGAACCTTCTTTCGCAAAAGCACATGCCAAACCAAATCCAATACCTTTACCGCCACCGGTGATTATCGTTACATTATCTTGAAGTTTTTTCATAGTTTTTCTTGTTATGAGCCTTGAGCTGTGAGCTTCGGGCTGATTTGTAATTTTGTTTTTCATTCATTCATTAACAACGCAAAAATAGAAATATTGTTCGCACAAATCAAAACGATATTTTAAATAATGTTATCGATTATTTCGATTGATGTCGGATTCTGAACTCAGACACTGACACTGACTTATAGACTCAGCAACTCAGCAACTCGGTGACTCAGCAACTCAGTGTCTTCAAAAAAAAGTTCAAAAGCCTTAGTTCAAAAGCCTTAGTTTTTAATTATCTTTGCGTCATGGAAACAACAATATCTCATATGTCGTTGCATCTTGTTGGTAACAAGGCGGCGGAAGAAGGCATCAGCCTCTCGAAATCAAACGTGTCTCTCGACAGTGACATTAAAAATATATTGACGAAATTTTTCTTGAACGCCTTCACTCCAGGCGAGTTCTTCCATTTTTATCACGACAGCGGACTGGAATATAATGTGGTTTACGGCGCAGTATCGAAGATTTTTGACGAGCCGACGGAGTTGTATGAACAATCTGTAAATCTTGCAAAATATCTCTACGAAAACAGCTCGCATCCTAAAATCAAAGGCGGCGAGTTTTATACGGTTTACTTCAAAGACTGCATACACGGAAGCAACACTGTCGATGCCATCGGTCTTTTTAAGACAGAAAATAAAGACACTTTCTTGAAAGTGCATCGCGACAAACATAACTTCCTACTCGAAAGTGAACAAGGTATCAATATAAAGAAACTCGACAAAGGCTGCTTGATTTTCAATGTGAATGGGGGAGAAGGTTATTCTATTTCTGTCGTAGACAACACCAACAAAGGCACGGAGGCTCAGTATTGGACCGACGATTTCTTGCATCTTCGTCAGTGTAAGAATGAATATGCCAACACTCATAACGTCATGGCGATGGCGAAGAACTTCGTCACACAGGAGTTACCTAAAGAGTTTGAGGTGACGAAAGCCGACCAGATTGATTTACTTAATAAATCTTTACAATTCTTTAAGGAGAAAGACAATTTCGATATTGAAGAATTCGCCAATGAAGTCATGGAGCAGCCAGCTGTCATCGAGAGTTTCCATAACTTTAAGAAAAATTACGAAGCCGATAACGACCTGTCGATTGATGATAAATTCATGATTTCTAACAACGCTTTCAAGAAACAGCAGCGTTCTTATAAGCGAGTCATCCGTCTCGACGATAAGATTCAAATCATCATCGACGGTAACCGCGACAACGTGGAACAAGGCGAAGACGCACGCGGAAAATATTATAAGGTTTATTATACCGAAGAATTGTAGGGACGTGATTTGGAACTGAGGAATTGAGGAATTGAGGAACTGAGGAATTGAGGAATTGATTGTAGAGACGTCACCCCTATGGCGTCTTGTTAGTTAGGAGTGTGTTTCTAGCTCCTAATTTTTTTTGAAAAAAAACTTTTGCCATTTGCCATTTGCCTTTTGTCTTTTTTTATCTTTGCAAGATATTGAAAACTTATAAAATATGCTAGTATCGAAAAAAGACAAACTTGCCATCACGTTTAAAGATGACAAATATACTTACGAACAACTACTACGATATTCACAAATCTATGCTGACACATTTTCTTCACAATCTGTTCCTGAAAAAGTTTTAATCTGCGCTCAGAACTCGCCAGAATGGTGTTTCGCTTTTCTTGGCGTGATGCGTTGCAAAGCCATTGCAGTTCCTTTGGATGCGCAGTCTACAAAGAAAGAAATAGAATACGTCATCAACGACTGTCATCCTGACATCGTTTTCATTTCGGAAGACAAACTGGAAATGTTCAACGACATCAATCTCCAAGGCGCTCGTCTTATGACAAAAAACGACGTCGTTCTTTCTGACGACCCTAACATTCCTGCGACAGACATTCCTATGGGTAAAGACAGCGACACTATGCTGATCAACTACACATCTGGTACGACAGGAAATCCTAAGGGTGTTATGCTTTCTTTCAGAAACGTCATGTTCAACGTTGATTCTGTAAGTAAGCAGGTGCCTATTTTCCAAGAAGACAGCAACGTGATGGTGTTACTTCCTTTGCATCATATCCTTCCGCTACTCGGTAGTATGGTAGCACCATTATACATGGGCGGCACGCTTCACATCGCTGAGGCAATGAATGCCGAGTCTATCATCAAGACTTTAAATGCAGGAAAAGTAAGCATCATCATCGGCGTGCCTCGTCTTTACGACATGCTCGTCAAAGGCATCATGAGCAAGATAAATGCTTCATTCGTGACACGTCTGCTTTATAAGGTAACAAAACTCATCGGCAGCGATGCAGTGTCGAGAACTATCTTCAGCAGCGTACATAAGAAATTCGGCGGACACTTGAAATATCTCGTATCAGGCGGCGCAGCTCTTTCTGTAGAGACAGCGACGATTTTGAAGACATTAGGTCTTTATGTCCTTGAAGGCTATGGCATGACAGAGACAGCTCCTATGATTTCATTCACTCGTCCAGGCAGACGTAAAGTCGGTTATGCCGGCGAACTTCTTCCTAACATCGAGGTGAAGATTGCTGAAAACGGCGAGATTTGCGTGAAAGGTGATAACGTGATGAAAGGATATTACAATAGACCAGAAGAGACGGCACAGATTATAAAAGACGGCTGGCTTCATACTGGCGACATGGGTATCCTTGATAAATATGGTCTTAAAATCACAGGCCGTATCAAAGAGATTATCGTGACATCAAACGGTAAGAACATAAATCCAGAGCTTCTCGAAAGAGAGTTCTTGGCAGAAAGCACTTACGTTCAAGAAATCGGTATCTTCTTGAATGGCGATGCATTACACGCTGCGGTACGTCCAAATATGGTAGCTGTAAGACAAGTGGATTTGGAAGCTATGGATGCTCTCATCAAAAAAGAAGTGGAGCAGTTCAATGCAGAGCAGCCTCAATATAAACGTATCAAACAATATCATATCTTGTCGGAAGAACTTCCAAAGACACGTCTCGGCAAGGTGCAAAGATTCCTCCTTCCTCATCTCGTTGACAAGCCTAATACTGATGCAGTACAAGAGTCGTTAGAAGGCAAGAGCGAGGTTTACAAGATGTTAAAGGCTTTCGTTGAAGAAGAAACAAAGAAAGTCGCTAACGAAAACGACCACTTCGAAATCGACTTGTCGATGGATTCATTGAGTAAAGTGTCTCTTCTAGCTTATATCGAAAACACTTTCGGCATCAACCTCAACGAGGAACAGATGGAGAACCTCACCACATTAGGAAAACTCACAGAATATATCGAAACAAACGAACATTCTTTCAATACGACAACAATCACTTGGAAAGATATCCTTGCAACAAAAGTCGATGTGAAGTTGGAAAAACCTGGTTTCACTCAATGGTTTACATATACTTTCACAAAGATATTATTCTCGATTTGCTATCGTTTCAGAGTAAGAGGTAACAAGAAATTACCAAATACACCATGTATCATCGTGGCTAACCACCGTTCAGCAATCGACGGTTTCTTAATTACTTACAACTTCTCACGCAAGGAAAACAAAGATATTTTCTTCTTCGCTAAAGAAAAACACTGGAGGTCAAAGATAGCTCAGTTTATGGCAAGAAAGAATAATATTATCTTAATGGATATTAACAAAAACGTACGTCAGTCATTGCAAGAGATGTGCGCTGTGTTGAAGAAAGGCAAGAACATCGTGATATTCCCAGAAGGAACACGTTCTAAAGATAACACGATGAGAAAGTTCAAAGAGACATTCGCTATCTTGAGTAAAGAATTGAATGTGCCTATCGTTCCAGTCGCTATTGCAGGTTCTGAATCAGCTTGTTATGGTAGCAGTATCGTTCCTAAGTTCTGGAAGAAAATTGACATTGACATCATGGATCCAGTCATGCCATCAGAAGAACAAAGCGTTGAAAGTCTCCGCGATAAAGTAGCATCATTGATTGAAAAACATTTGAAAAAATGATAAAAAACATCGTTTTCGATTTCGGCGCCGTACTCGTTGATTGGAATCCGCATTATCTTTTCGATTCGTATTTCAATGATATGGAAAAGTGTAACTATTTCATAGATAACGTCTGCAACACAGAATGGAACGCTCAGATGGATAAAGGCAAGCCTTTTGAAGTCGCGGTGAAAGAACGTATCGCGGAATTCCCTGAGTTTGAAGAAGCCATCAGATTATATCATTCAGAATGGATGAAGACGATGGGCGAGGAGATTCCTGGAATGTACGAACTTATCAAGTCGCTGAAAGAGAAATATCCTGTCATCTACGGATTGACAAACTGGTCGAACGAGACATTCCCGATGGTGCAGAAGAAATATAGAATCTTCTCTTTGATAGATAACATCGTTTGTTCAGGCGATGAAAAACTTTTAAAACCAGACCCAAAGATTTATCACACATTATTAGAACGTTATAATCTAAAAGCAGAAGAGTCGGTCTTTATCGATGATAATATTAATAATGTGAAAGGTGCGATAAATGTCGGAATGAAGTCGATTCATTTCATCAATGCGGAACAATTACAAAAAGATTTGAATGAATTATTAAATCAAGAATAATTATGAAAACTGTAGAAATTAAAAACTTTGAATTATACACCACAGGTGTCATCAGTATTGCTTGGACAGAAAAAGGCGAAGATATTTTCCTCAATGTCGACCTCGATTTAGCAGCTTTGTTGAAAATGTTAAAGATAGAAGGTATTTCATACGAGAAAGTACAACAAGTCTCAGAAAGTCAACAGCCATTGAAGTTTAAGAAAGTGACATTGTTGTTGTTCCAAGACGATGACAAACCAGGTCAATATTACACTTCAGAATGTATGTTCGAAGACGACGAGATTGATATTTTCCATGCTGAAATAAAAGAATGAGATGTCAGAATCGTCTAACAATCAAATCATAATTCCCGATCTCCCTGACTTTGCTGCTATCGACTTCGAGTCGGCTAATGGCGATATCAGAAGCGCATGCAGCGTCGGTATCGTCATTGTGAAAGACAGGGAGATTGTGGATAGATTTTACAGTCTTATAAAACCAGTTCCAAATCATTATTGCTATTGGAACACCAAGATTCATGGAATAAAAAAAGAAGACACCGACGACGCACCGATTTTTCCTGAAGTGTGGCATGAGGCGTCTAAATATGTGAGAAACCTGCCTTTGATAGCTCACAACAAAACATTTGATGAGCGTTGCCTTAAGGCTTGTTTTGCCCATTATAAGATGAAATATCCAAACTATCAGTTTCATTGTACTTATAAAACATCTCTTAAGGTGTTCCCTGATTTGGAGAATCATCAGCTTCATACCGTAGCTGCCCATTGCGGTTTTGACTTGACGAATCATCATCATGCCCTTGCAGATGCAGAGGCTTGCGCTCATATTGCGATGGAAATCTTTAATAGTTAGGAATTCGTTCTTGATATTTTTATAAAAACTTTTCTTACGTAACATTTGTTACACATTAACTTCTTTCTGTATCGTAGTTTTGCAGTCAGAAATTAAATCAATTAATATAATAATGTTATGAACGAAAAAATGTTTTGTTTCCAATGTCAGGAAACCGCTGGATGTGTCGGCTGTAAGATCTCAGGAGTATGCGGAAAAAATCCGTTGGTAGCTCATGCGCAAGACTTCCTTATTTATATGTTGAAAGGTATCGGTGTGATAGCGAATCATAAAACTTGCGATAAAAAATATTGCGACAATCGTAAGAAGATACACGCTTTTGTTAACGACTCCTTATTCTGTACTATTACTAACGCCAACTTCGATGTTGAAAGTATTTACTCACGTATCGACAAAGCTTTGGAAATTAGAAACTGGTTTAAAGAGCGCGTTTTGTCGAAAGGCGTCACTCTTCCAAAACTCGATGTTCTCGAATGGAACGGAACACGCAAACAATATGACGAAAAAGCTATGACTGTCGGCGTTCTAAGTGAAAACAACGAAGATATTCGCTCTCTCAAGGAACTCAATATGTACGGACTCAAAGGCATGGCTGCTTACCTCGAACATGCATCGCGTCTCGGCTTTGTAGATGGCGACATCAACGAATACATACTACAGACTCTCGGATTGATAATGACTTGCAACGATGCTGACAAACTCACAGCTTCGGTGTTTAAAACTGGAGAGATGGGAGTGTCGGCGATGGCGTTGTTAGACAAAGCTAATACGACAACATACGGCAATCCGGAAATTACGGAGGTTAATATTGGTGTTGGAACTCGTCCTGGAATCTTGGTCAGCGGTCACGACTTAAATGATATACAGCAACTTCTTGAGCAAAGTCAGGATGCAGGTATCGATATTTATACGCACAGCGAGATGCTTCCTACACACTATTATCCAAAACTGAAGAGATATTTTCATCTGAAAGGAAATTACGGAAACGCATGGTGGAAACAGCGTGAGGAATTTGAGAGTTTCAACGGACCTATCTTATTTACCACCAACTGCATCGTGCCACCGACTGCAAACGCTTCTTACAAAGATAGGGTCTTTACTACCAACAGCACAGGATTCCCTGGATGGAAGCATATCGTGGCTGATGAAAACGGTAGAAAAGATTTTAGCGAGATTATCGCTTTGGCAAAGACTTGTCAGTCTCCAAAAGAAATCGAGACAGGAAAGATTGTCGGAGGCTTCGCTCATAATCAAGTGTTTGCATTAGCCGATAAAGTCGTTGACGCTGTGAAAAACGGTGCGATACGTAAATTTGTCGTGATGGCTGGCTGCGACGGTCGCATGAAAAACCGTGAATATTATACAGAATTTGCGAAGGCATTGCCAAAAGATTGCGTGATACTTACAGCGGGATGTGCTAAATACAAATATAATAAATTAGACCTCGGCGATATCGGCGGTATTCCTCGCGTACTTGATGCAGGACAATGTAACGACAGTTATTCTTTGGCAGTCATCGCCTTGAAACTTAAAGAAGTATTTGGATTGGACGACATCAATAAGTTACCTGTCGTATATAACATCGCGTGGTACGAACAGAAAGCGGTCATAGTATTGTTGGCGTTGCTCAGCCTCGGCGTGAAGAACATACATCTCGGGCCTACATTGCCGGCTTTCCTTTCACCGAATGTCGCCAAGGTACTTGTTGAAAATTTCGGAATAAGTGGAATCACTACCGTGGAAGAAGATCTGAAGATATTCGGGATTTAAATGAATTATTTATAACAACTTATAAAATTTTCCATCTTTTATTAAGAGACCTTCGTTTAGCATGTCAGACAAAATACGGCTGAGCGAAGGTCTTGTCACACCGAGTTGTTGCGCCGTTGCCGACACAGATTCAATGCTTCCGTTATTCTCGAGATGCTCTATTATGCGGTTACGCAATCCTTTCACGGCAAACGTGCGCATCTTGTTGCTCAGGAAGTTACCTCGGTTTGAGAGCTCTTCCAAGAAAGCACGAAGCACAGTCGGTTCGCTTTGCATGAAGTTTAAAAAAGCCTCTCTGTTGATATGCCACACTACACAATCTGTCAACGCTCTGACTTCAACAGGCATTACGTTAGGAGTGGCGAACAAAAAAGCTGGAGCCATCAATATAGGAGCTTTTAAGTTATCGACGACGACTTCACGATTTTCCTCGCTCGTCATCAGAGCTTCAGCCTCGCCTTCAACAAGAATCATCAAAGAGCGGCATGGGTCGCCGGCGTTGAACATTATTTTACCGGCAGAATATGATTGCCGGCGACAAGGCTGACTTAATAATTTCTGAATCGAAGCATCGTCACATCCGGCAAAGAGTTTTATGCGTTTTATTTCTCCCATAATGCAAAAATAATGAAAATATAGTTATCTTTGCAATAGCTTCTCGTTAAATGAGAATATAATGTAATGTTAACAAAATCAAAATAAAAGAAATGAAGAAGTTGTTTTTAACAATATGTATGTTATTGTCTCTTAGCGCATTTTCTCAAGAGAAAAAATTCCGTCCGGTTCAGATAAATTTCGGTTTTCCATTGAGTACGATAAATGTTAAAAAAGCGAAGGAATATACAAACGGATTCTCAATAAATCTTTTGGTCGGTATTTCTAAGAATGAAAGAAGTCTCGCATTGGCTGGAATCGGCAATATAATTGCAAATGACGCTACTGGATTGCAAATCGCTAGTGTTTTTAATCATATCGGAAATAACGGTTATGGTATTGCTGTCACTGGTGTTTCAAATACTGTGATGCAATCATATAAAGGTATTCAAATTGCTGGTGTCGCTAATTACTCAGGTTCAGGAGTAGGAATGCAGATTGCAGGCGTGACTAATATAAATAATGGAGACAATATCGGTGCTCAAATCAGCGGTGTCGCAAATATAAATAACGGAGCTGCTATGGGACTTCAAATCAGTGGCGTCACTAACATAAATAACGGAAGTTTCATCGGCTTGCAATTATCAAGTGTGGCAAATATGAGTAAAGGTGCTTATAATGGTTTGCAGCTCTCTGGCGTGACAAATATCGCAGGTGATGTGAAAGGTCTGCAATTTGCCGGAGTGATGAATATCGCGAAGAACGTCAAAGGCGTGCAGTTCGCTACTATACTTAATGTTGCAGAAGAAAGTAATTTTCCTATAGCTTTTATTAATATTATCAAGAACGGTAAGATGGGAGTCGCTCTTTCTTACGACAATATGAACAATACGATGTTGTCTTTCAGGTCTGGAGGCAAATACACATACGGAATCTTGGGCGTTGGCTATAACAGCAAAGTCAAAGACGGAAGCAAGGTTGTAGCAGAAGCTGGTTATGGTATTCATATTCCTATAACTAATTGGCTTGAAATAAACAACGAATTCAAAGCAACATCGTTAGGATTTTCTAATGATAAGGTATGTTACAACGCATCATATCTTCTCGCTCCATCATTCACATTCTTGAATCATTTTAACGTCTTTGGCGGTGCAAGCTTCAATTATTTATATTCCAATTATGTTAATTCCGAAGACTTATTCCCAAACAATTGTCTTTGGGAAAAGGATAACAGCGATAACAAACAAAGAATGTTTATCGGTTATCAAATTGGCTTGCAGTATGTTTTTTAGTAAATATTGAAATTCATAATTTCAAATCGTAATACATTAAACGAGTTGAAATCTTATTTGTTGGAGGAATGTTGTATTGTGAACGTTCCTCCAATTCGTTATCATAAAGATAACGGAAATCATTATGTTCGTAGAATTTTGTAGTTTTACCATTATTATATGCATCTACTACGATAAACCTACAGCCAGTCTTGTTGCTTTTGTGACGAAACCAATCTTTTATGAAATATAACAATTGACTGCCGATGCTTTTGTTTTGAAAAGATTTGTTGATTCCCAATCTTCCGATTAAAACTGCTGGATAACTTCTTCCTCGTTTGCTATTATTGATAGTCCTGTTTAACTTGTTACGTATTCTGTTATTCAGATTAAATGTTTTGATACTGTCGTTCGCTAAGGTAAACAATGCGACTATTTGATGCGGTTTGTCGTTTGTTATCCAACAGTACGTTTTTCCCATTAATTCCATTGAATATAAGTCGGCATCGTTGTGGAAGAAATTGTCTAATTCGTCATCTCCACAACTGAATCCAGAACAACTTTCTAAAATTTCTTTGCTGAAAGGAAGGAATGTACATTGTAAATGCAATGAAAAATTACACATACTTCTCAGAATTTAAAATTTTTCGATCTTTCGAAAATTTGCATAAAGACCTCGTTTTCTTCTTCTGATAATGTAGGTGTTTGCAATGACTTGTTTTTGTCAGCTTCTCTATCGAATCTTTCTGCTGACTTCCCATATAAAATAGGTGATGATTTAAAAAATGTTGCCATAACTTTCGGTTTTAAAATTATTTGCAAAAATAAAATCTTTTTCAATACTTGTCAAGGATTATTTTGTTAAAAATTATTAACAATCAGTAAGTTAGTTTGAATATGAGATGTTGCTGATGATATTGTTTTTATTAAGTGTATTTAATAAAAATATATTTATAGTTTTTGTTAAGTTACTTAATAAAAATAGTATTTTTGTATATGTGAATAAAATTTGGACAAAGACTGTTGACAGTAGTCTGTTGTCCGTTGACTTAAAAATAAAATCATGAAAAAAATCCTTACATTATTAATATGCTTCTTGGCATTGTCATCTTTCGCTCAAAAAGTTGAACCGACTTGGGAGTCGTTACAACAACGTGGCTATCCTCAATGGTTCTCAGATGCAAAATTGGGAATCTTCATCCACTGGGGTGTGTATTCTGTTCCGGCTTTCGCTACCAACGAAGGCTACGCTGAATGGTATTACAGCGGACTGATGAACAACGACACAACTCGTGTCAACTTCCAAAAGAGAAACTACGGCGAGGACTTCGAATATCGTGACTTCGATAAGATGTTTAAGGCTGAATTATGGAACCCAACAGACTGGGCTGACTTGTTCAAGAAGAGCGGTGCGAAATATGTACTTCTCGTGACAAAACATCATGACGGCTACTGCCTCTGGGACAGCGAATATTCTCCAGAATGGAACAGCGTAGTAGGCGGTCCTAAACGCGACATCGTAGGTGAACTCACTGACGCGGTCCGCGCTAAAGACTTGAAGATGGGATTCTATTACTCGCTTCCAGAATGGACTAACCCAATGCATAGATGGTACATCGATCCAGATGATTCTATCGCCAATTATGTTGATAATCATATGATTCCTCAGTTTAAGGAGTTGGTTACAAAATATCGTCCTTCAATCATCTTCTCTGACGGCGAATGGCGTAACTCTGCTGAGCAATGGCACGCCGCCGAACTCATCGCTTGGTATTATAACACAGTAGGCGAGGAGGCTATCGTCAACGACCGCTGGGGTCACGGCGCACAATACGGTTTCCGCACACCAGAATACAGCGCGGGCATCACGCAGACCGACAGACCATGGGCGGAATGTCGCGGCATAGGTCGCTCCTTCGGACTTAATCGCACCGAGCCGCTGTCCAACTATCTCACCTCTAAAGAGTTGATTCGTCACTTCGCGAAGACTGTCGCTGCAGGTGGCGGAATGACTCTCAACGTCGGTCCTGCAGCTGACGGAATCATTCCTATGATACAACAAGAAAGACTGCTCGACCTCGGCAAATGGCTCGAGATAAACGGCGAGGCAATATACGGAACTCGTCCTTATACTAAGTTCTACGAAATGAAAGAAGTGACATTGAATAGAACAGATTCTTTAATAGATTTCAACTGGCATCGTAACTCTCCAGATAAAACTATAAGCTACGATAACTTCAGCGCGACTTGGACTGGAGTCTTCGTTCCTGAAAAGACAGCTACATATACTTTTGAAGTGGAAGTCGATGATAATGTGAGATTAACTATTGATGACAAAGTCATTATCGATTATAATCCTTCAAAGGCTAACGAGCAACAAAGTGATGCTGACTTGGCAAAGAACTGGAACTCTACATCAGCAACGATAAAACTCAAAGCTGGCGAACCTTATTCAATAAAGGTTGAATATCAAGAGAAAAACATCGATGCTATGATGCGACTTTATGTTTCTTCCAAAGATATGGCGAAATCAATTTTAAAACCTCTCTATGGTTTCAAGGCAGAATATAAGTGCGAGCAGCCTTATGTATGTTACACGACAAAAGGCGATGACTTATACGCAATCGCAATAGATTATCCTCAAGACGAACTTGTTTTGGAGATTCCAGAACCAAAAGAAAATACTATTGTTACTATGTTGGGTTGTGACAAGGTTTTACCTTGGAAATATGAAAACGGCAAAATGATTATTGACACAACTCCGCTTAAATATAACGATTTGAAGAGCGATGCGGCGTGGGTGTTTAAGATAAGTTTCTAAGTTACTAAGTTGTTAAGATTCTGAGATAACTCAGTAACTCAGCAACTCGGCAACTCAGTAACTCTTATAAGAAAGTATATGCATCGTCACTCCGATGAGTATTATGGCGAGTAGGATTTGCAGCCAGAGCATTCCGTTTGCGACGAAGAAGATGCAGTAAATCAAACTTGCCCACAATAATGTGATGATATAAATTTTAGTCTTCAGAGGGATGATTTTATTCTCTCTGAAGTTTTTTATATACGCACCTAAGTGCTTGCTGTTGATGAGCTTCTCGTATAAAGTCTTGGAACTTCTGAAGAAACACCAAGCTGCTAAAAGCAATAACGGCGTCGTTGGCAATATCGGAACAAAAATCCCAATAACACCTAACGTTAATGATAATAAACCGAATATTGTTAATATTATTTTCATAATAATTCTTAATAAAATCAGACGTGTCATTGTGTGTTTACCTTAAAGGTAACATTGACGCGTCTCTACAATCATTGCCCAAATCCAACCTCCTCAATTCCTCAGTTCCTCAAATCCTCAAATCCTCAGTTCCTCAAATCCTTAAATCCTCAATTCCTCAAATCCTCTTCTTGTTCCAATTGGCAAACTTCATATAAAGATAGCACACTATCGCGAGCAATCCGCCGTATAAAATCTCAGCGGTCCAAACCCATTGTACTTTATCGGTTATATGTGTCATTATCGCGATGAAAATGATGTAAACGACTAATATTGAGGCTTCTAAATATAAAGCAGCGGAGGTGTTGCCAGTTCCCGAAACGGCTTCAAAATATCCGTTGCCAACGCCTTGGAGAATCGTGCCGAGACAAATGACATATATTGAAGGAACTACCAATTGTGCAAAGTTGATGTCATCGGTGTAAATTCTCGCGACTTGAACAGGGAAGATTATAATAATCAATAAAATCGGTATGGTACAGATGATGCAGTTTTTTATGATTTTATTGATGGTGTCAAAGACTTGTTCTGGATGTCCTGCGCCTATTGTTCTGCTGACCAATGTGTTTGTCGTTGTCGCGAATGCAAAGCATGGCGTAATGAGAATCATATAAATGCTTCTTACAATGGAAGATATGCCTGTAGCAGTTTCGCCCATTTTTTCTATCAGGATGAAAAATACGAACCATACTCCGAATGAGAATAACTTCTGAACCATAGTAGGTGTTGCGATTTTTAAGATTCTTCCCATAAGTTCTGACTCTAACTTATGCATTTTAAACATTCCGAACTCTTTGTCTTTCAATGTAATGTAACTATAAGTGGTGAAGAATACAAATGCGGATACTTCAGCGCAGAACGACGCTAATGCTGCACCGCCGATGCCCATTTCTGGAAAACCGAATTTGCCGAATATCAGACAATAATCTAAAAGAATATTAACAATCGCCATTATTATTGTGGAATAAGTAATGACTTTGGTATTTGAGATTCCGACATATAATCCACGATATAAGAAGTTGAAACACACGAAGATAATTCCGAACTGACGATATTTGATATAATCTAATGCCGATGCGTAAATGTTAGGGGAGTCGATGAGCCAAGCTAAAAGCGACTCGGAAAAGAAATATAAAACTGAAAATAATATCGTTCCTAATATTAAAACGAAGAGCGAGCCGTGCTCGAAAATCACGCCGACTCTTTCTTTGTTTCCTTCTCCAAAACGGCGTGCGATGATAATCTGAACGCCAATGGCGAAACCTGTTGCTATTGTCGTGAAAACGAAATAGAAAAGTCCAGCTAACATTGAAGCACCTAACTCAATGACACCCAGATGTCCCAAGAATGCAGTGTCGGTGAAATTGATGATAGTCTGCGCTAAATTCCCTAACATAATAGGGACGGCGATTCTCCAAATTTCTTTGTTTGTAATCTGAGTTTTCATTTAAATATCAATATTTTATGATGAAAAATACGTTCGTTTTAAAACGAAAGCAAAGTTAATGAAAATTCCTAACTCCTAACTAAAAAAAACTTTAGCCTTTTGTCTTTTGTCTTTAGCCTTTTATTATCTTTGTTAAATAACATATATTGAAAATGAAAAGTTTTAAATTATTGACAATCATATTGTTTTTGCTTGTGGAATTGAATCTTTCTGCACAAACGGTGTCGGGAACGCTTTTCAATCTTCCGCAGCAAAAAGTCTATCTGAACGCATATACGGGATTGTATGTGGAAACAATAGATTCTGTTATGCTGTCGCAAGATAAAAGGGTGGATTTCAACACTCAACTTGCGAAAGGTATGTATCAGATTGAAACTGAATATGGTTTTACCTTCGATTTCCTTTACGATGATAAAAATGTTAAATTCGTTTTAAGAGATATTAATAAATTGGATGAAATAGAATTTATTGATTCTCAGTTGAATAATGATTGGTATAGATATTTGGTTTTCAAGGCGCAAATAATGGAATCGCAGGATTTGTTGAAGCCTGTCCTACGTTCTTACGATAAAAAAACTGAATTTTATATAAACGCAAAAAACGAATATCAGAAATTGCAGAATTCTTTTGTTGCGTTTACTGATTCTTTGTTAAAAAACAACAACTATGCTTCAACTTTGATTCGTGTCGACAGATTTATGCCGCTGAATCTTGATGTTGATTTTGAAAAACAACGTAAGGAATTGATTGCTAATTTCTTTAATGAAGTAGATTTTGCGGATTTGTCGCTGATTCCAACAAATGTTCTTACAACAAAAATCATTGATTTCCTTTCAATTCAGCAGGTGGCAGGACAAACTCATGACCAGCAAATTATGGCGATAGTTTTAGGAATCGATAATGTCTTGTATCGCGCTTCCGTTAATTTTGATATGTATAAATTTGTATTTCAATATCTTATGGAAGGATTCAATGTTCTTGGTTATGAAGAAATCGTTGATTATATGACTAGAATTCCTTATTCAGAAGAATTGCAATGTAATGAAAATCAGTATGATGAATTACTTTCAATAGTGGAGTTCAATTCTAGAGTGAAAATTGGAAGTAAAGCGAAAAATATTTCAGGAAAGACAATCTTTGATGAAGATTTTGATATGTATAATATTGATAATGATTATACTATAGTTTATTTTTGGTCTTATACATGTGAACATTGCCGAGAAAATATTGTGGAATTGAAATCGTTTTTAGACGAAAATCCTGATTTTTCTTTGGTGGCGGTCAGCGTGAAAGGTGACTTAAAGAAAATAAAGAATATCGTTAGGAAAAATAAAGTCAGAGGATTTTTCTATCATGATGGCTTAGAATGGAATTCTCCTTACATTAATGATTATGCTGTCACTGCAACGCCATGTTTTTATCTTCTCGATAAAGATAAGAAAATAGTGTTTAAACCTTTTGATTTTGAAGAACTTGTTGAATTTGTAAATATTATCAAACAATGAAAAAAATAATTGCTTCTATTTTTATTTTAACACTTTATGTTAATGTTTTTTCACAAAGTTGTGAAGAAAAATGGGTCGATTCTGTGTTTAATTCGCTTACATTAGAACAGCGGGTCGGACAGCTTATGAACCTCAGAGCTAATCAGCCGAATAAGGATTTTGATATAAAAATTGAAGAATATATTGAAAAATATAATATTGGTGGCGTGACATTCTTCCGTACTGATGCAGAAGATTTGTTGCTTCAAGCTAACGACTGGCAGGCAAAAGCTCAAACGCCGATGATGATTGCCATCGATGGTGAATGGGGACTTGGAATGCGCATAAATGACGGATTGTCATATCCTTACCAAATGACACTTGGTGCAATAACCAATGATTCTCTTATCTCTGAAATGGGACGTCAGATAGCAGAACAATGTTTGCGTATCGGAATAAATGTCAATTTCGCTCCAGATATTGACGTAAACAATGAACCGAATAATCCTGTCATCGGATTCCGTAGCTTCGGCGAAGATCCTGATAACGTGGCTCGTAAGGGCACGGCTTACGCTCTCGCGCTTCAAAACAATGGCGTCATTCCTTCAATGAAACATTTCCCAGGTCACGGAAATACTGCAACAGATTCGCATCATGCGTTGCCGATTATTAAAAATTCATTAGAAGAGATTGAAAAAATCGAACTTTATCCTTTTCAATATGCAATAGATAAAGGCGTAAATGGCGCAATGGTTGGCCATCTTTATTTCCCTGCATTGGAACCTATTGTAAATCAATCGTCTTCGCTTTCTAAAAATATAGTTACAGATCTCCTTAAAAATAAAATGAATTACGATGGAATCATCTTCACTGATGGCTTGGAAATGAAAGGTGCGTATAATGGAATGGATCCGGATAGCGTTTGTTTACAGGCAATTATGGCTGGAAATGATGTGTTGTTGCTTCCGATAAATGTCGAGGCGTCGATGAAAATTATCATCGAGGCTGCTAAAAATAACATCGAGGTCAGAAATAGAGTGGAGGAGAGCTGTAAAAAAGTGCTGAGACATAAATATCAAATCGGACTTAATGATTATGAACCTCAAAAAACTGAAAGATTGAACAATGATTTGAATCAGAATAAATATTTTATTTTGAAACAACGCCTTTATAATGAAGCTGTTACAATGCTTGAAAATAAAAAGGAAATACTTCCTCTGAAGAAAAATTCTAATAAGAAAATAGCTGTCGTTACTTTTGGAAAAGACAATTCTATTTCTGCAAAGTTGAATGAAAATGGAATCTTTAACACACCTTTCTTGATAAGTAAAGACGCATCGGAAGAAGAAGTTAAACGTACTGCAAAGCAGTTGAAATCATACGATTACGTTATCTTGAATATTAGAAATACTTCAAGTTATCCTTCAAAAAACTATGGCATTACATCTGCAATGATTAACTTCGTTAAGGAATTGCCGAATTCTACAAAGTTGATTTTTAACTTGTTCGGAAGTCCGTATGCTTTGGATAAGTTCTCGTTTGGCAGAAATCTTTCTTCTCTTCTTGTTGGTTATGAGGATAACGATATGGTTGCCAATGCAATGGTGAATATTGTGATGGGAAAAATGTCGCCTAAAGGCAAGTTGCCAGTATCTGTAAGCAAATATAAATGTGGAATGGGATTTGAGTTTAAAGGATTTCTTTCTCCAGAGACATTGCCTGTATCATTGATTGATAATCAATATATTCGTCAAATTGATTCTCTCTTGGTTGACGGAATGAATCAAAAGGCTTATCCTGGCTGTCAAGTCTTGGCGATGAAAGATGGCAAGATTATTTTTGAAGGAAATTATGGAAAATTTACATACGAATGCGACAAATATGTGAATGCAGACGCAATTTATGACATCGCTTCTCTTACTAAATTATTCGCTTCTTCATTTGCTTTGATGAAACTTTACGATGAAGGAAAATTGGATTTGAATTCTACTTTAGGCGATTACTTTCCTTTTCTAAATCAATCAGATAAGGGAGAAATTAAACTGATAGAATTCCTTACACATCAGTCTGGAATGACACCATGGATTCCGATTTACAAGATGACTTGCGATGGAAATGAGCCAGATATGAATTATTTTAGAGAATATATAGATGAGAACCATACTGTTAGAGTTGCTAGAAATCTTTATATCTCAGAAGATTTTAGATATGAAATCTATGATACCATAATGAAATCTGAACTGAAAGAGAAAAAATATAAATATAGCGATTTGGGGTTTTATTTCGTTCCTGAAATTGTGAAAGCTATTACTAATCAGTCGTTTGAATCTTATTTGGAAGAGATTTTCTTTAAGCCTTTAAACTTAAATCATATTTGTTTTAAGCCATTAAATAAGCATGATATAAACAATATCGTTCCTACTGAAGATGATAAATATTTTCGTAACCAATTGATTTGCGGTGATGTCCATGATCAGACTGCTGCTTTGTTCGGCGGCGTTTCAGGCCATGCTGGACTTTTTTCTAATGCGAGGGATTTGGCTGTTATGATGCAACTGCTTCTCAACGGAGGCTATGCCAATGGAACTCAATTCATTTCTGAAGAGACGATAAACTATTTTACTTCTGCGCCTTTTGCGGATAATGAAAATAGGAGAGGCATTGGCTTCGATAAGCCTGATTTGGATTCAGAAGCTAAATATTATACTCCGTCAAAACAATCGTCAATGGCGAGTTTCGGCCATACTGGATTTACAGGCACTTTTGCTTGGGCTGACCCTGCTAACAATCTGATTGTGATATTCTTGTCAAATCGCGTTTACCCAACTTCTGATAATAATAAATTATCAAAGTTAAATCTTAGAACTGAAATTCATGATTTGTTTTATAAGGCAGTGGAATAAAGGAATTGAGGAACTAAGGAATTGAGGAACTAAGGAATTGAGGAATTCTTCATACCCTCATACCCTTAGTTCCTCATACCCTTAACTCCTTAAATTTAATTCTCCGAAGGGTTCACTGGAAATTTATCCCAAAGCATATATCGCTTACCCATTTGTTTAACTAGAGCGCTCCACATTTTGCCTGGCATAGTGTGGAGTAATTGTTTTGCGGTAAATCTTCCCACAACCCAAGTGTTCGCTTTTAACTCATTGCGTAATTGTCCGCCGTCCCAACCGGCATAACCGACATAGAATCTTACTTCATGCGGTTTGATTAAATTCATCTTAATCATGGCTTTAAGCGCGTTGACATTACCGCTCCAATATAAACCGCTGCTTATAAGATGTGAATCAGGAATCATTTCCCCAACGGTGTGAATAAAGAAAATCCTATCGGTTTCGACTGGTCCTCCGAGATAGACGTCAGCCTTGAAATCAGGAAATCCTCGAACTATTTCGTTGAATGGTATCGTCAGACGTTTGTTGATGATGACGCCCAAACTGCCTTCATCATTATGGTCGATGATGAGGATGACGGAGCGCCTGAAATAAAAATCATTCATAAACGGCTCGGAAATCAAGACGTTACCAATGGCTGGGTTTAACGTATTGCTCTGAATCTTAAATAGTTCGTCTTTATTCATGGATTGTTAGGTTAATTAAAATTATGCATTATGAATTATGCATTATGAATTATAATTTTGCTAATTTTGTAAATCAATTTTTAGATGTCATGGCAACTTATTACGACCAAAATAAATATAATTCTTTAAGAGAAGAATATGAATTTTTCCGTTTTCAAAGATACGATTATACTTTAGAAAATGATGTGTTTTCGGTAAAATTTTATTTTTCTTTAGATGATAAATATTTTTTCACACCATCGTTTGAAATCCCTCAAAGAAACTTTTATAATTGGTCTGAAATCAATAAGAATCAATTAGATACTATACTTTTTAATATAGGGATGATAGAGCTGATAAGCTATTGGAAATTGGCTTGTCCTAAGAAAGTTTATATTTCACCTTTTGCTTTGGATGCTAATCAGATTCTTTGGTGGAAAAAGCTGTATTTCAATGGATTGGGTGAATTCTTTTACCTTAATGGAATAAAGGAAAGCGTTGATGGTTTTATGGAAATCATTTGTGAAAGTGATGTCTGTTGTGAGAAAATTGCTCTTCCTTTGAAAGAAACGACATTGGTTCCAATTGGCGGCGGCAAGGATTCCGTCGTGACTATCGAGTCGCTGAAAAATAAAATGCCGATTATTCCTTTGATAATAAATCCTCGTGGCGCTACAACGGAATGTGCTGTTACTGCTGGATTTACGGAATGTCAGGTTGCGGTGATTAAAAGAAATCTCGATGCTAATATGTTGAGAATGAATAATGAAGGTTTCTTGAACGGACATACTCCATTTTCAGCAATGCTGGCATTTTATACTTTGTTGATTGGCTTTGCGACAAATTCAAAATATATCGCTCTTTCAAATGAGTCAAGTGCAAACGAGCCAACTGTTCTTGATACTGAAGTGAATCACCAATATAGCAAGTCGATTGCTTTTGAAAATGATTTCAGAAATTATGTTAAAGAATATATAAACTCTGAAATTCAATATTTTAGCTTCTTACGTCCGATAAATGAAGTGCAAATAGCAAGTCTTTTTGCTAAAAATAAAGATTATTATAAGGTATTTAAAAGTTGCAATGTTGGAAGCAAGACCGATTCTTGGTGCGGCAAATGTCCTAAATGTCTTTTCACATATTTGATTATGTCACCGTTTATTCCTCAAAATGAATTGTTGGAAATATTTGGAGGTAATTTGTTGAATAATAGTGAATTATTGCCAATATTGAAACAATTAAAAGGCGAAGTCGAAGTTAAACCTTTTGAATGTGTGGGAACGATAGAAGAGGTGAATGCCTGTTTGGAGTATTGTCAAAAGGCAAATGACGAAAGACAAAAGTTGTTGGAAAATTTGTTAAATCAATATGATGAGATGAACAATCTTCCTGAGCATTTTGAAGCGATTTTGAAAGATAACTTATTCAAAAACAATAGATAAGATGATAGAATCTATTTGCAGAAGATTAAGCGGAAAGAGAATTCTCATCGCAGGTTTTGGACGCGAAGGGAAATCGACATTGCGATTTTTGCAGCAGTATATGCCTGATGCAACAGTCGGAATCGCAGATAAGAATGAGGCTGCTTTCCAAGATATTGATAAAGAAAGATATAACTTGTATTCTGGAGACGAATATCTGAAAGCGAGTTCAGATTATGATGTCGTGATAAAGACTCCCGGAATCTCGGTGAAAGACATCGATATCGACTTTTCAAAAATCACTTCTCAGACGGATTTGTTTTTGGAAGCGTTTCATAATCAGGTGATTGGCATTACAGGAACTAAAGGTAAAAGCACGACATCAACATTGATATATCATCTTATTAAAGAATCGGGAAATGATGTGATACTTGCAGGTAATATCGGAATTCCTATTCTTGATTGCGTTAATGATATAAGTGAAAGAACCATAATAGTTTACGAACTCTCAGCACATCAGTTGCAATTCATAAACAGATCTCCACATGTAGGAATATTGCTGAATGTATTTGAAGAACATCTCGATCATTTCGGTACTTTTGAAAAATATAAAGACGCGAAAGTCAATGTGTTACGATATATGAGTGAAGATGATTTTGCGATTGTGAATCAGTCAACGGTCAACGCCCAGCAGTCAACAGTTGCACTTTTTATTGATTTTGAAAATTACAGTTTCGATGATTATGATATAAATTGGGAAGATATTCCGCTTCTTGGTGAACATAATAAAATGAACATAAAAGCAGCTTTATGTGCTTGTAAATCATACGGGTTGTTATTAGAAAATCTGATTCCTCATCTTTATACTTTTAAGTCACTGGAACACAGACAGGAATATGTGGGAATTTTTAAAGGCGTGAAGTTTTATAACGATAGTATTTCAACTATACCTCAGGCTACGATAGCAGCTCTTAAGACAATAAAAAATGTTAATTTCCTTTTACTTGGAGGCTTCGATAGAGGCATCGACTATGAACCGCTGGTGACTTATTTGAAGGACAATGTTTTGCCTTATGTCTTGTTTACTGGACAAGCAGGACAAACGATTAAATGTAAACTGCAGGATGTTGGTTATAAGGGAAATATGTTGGATTATACCGATATGGAATCAGCTTTCGAGATAATAGAAAATTTGGCGAAAAGCGGAGATGTGTGTCTGCTTTCTCCAGCAGCTGCTAGTTATGACCGCTACAAAAACTTTGAAGAAAGAGGTCGTGTTTTTAAGGAATTTGCAAATAAATTTTAAGAATTATGAATATATTTTTCGGTGAAGACGCATTCGCTCAGCTGTCTATGCTGACAAATAGTTACGATAAGTTTTTTGTCCTGACAGACGAAAATATATATGATATTTATTCCTCTATGATTGCGTCTATATTGCCAGAAAAAGAAGTTGTTAAAATTGTGTTGCCGACAGGAGAGGAAAGTAAAAATATTGAAAATGTCATGCTTATATGGAATAAACTCCTTGATGCTAAGGCTGGTAGAGATTCTCTTATGATAAATCTTGGCGGAGGAACTATTTCTGATATCGGCGGTTTCGCTGCATCGACGTATAAAAGAGGAATTGATTTCGTCAATGTTCCAACGACATTGCTTGCTATGATTGACGCTTCTATCGGAGGTAAAAACGGAATAAATTTTAACAAATACAAAAACCAAATCGGATTGTTCTCTGAACCTCAAAGCATAATAATAAATACTAAATTCTTAAAAACTCTTAACGAAAGAGATATCAAATCTGGTATAGCTGAGATGATGAAATATGCATTCGTGTCAGATACTTCATTTCTGGATTTAGATACGGATAACTATTTGGATTTCATCGAAAAAGCAGCGATGACAAAAGATGAAGTGGTAAGTCTTGATATGAAAGAATCAGGTTTGCGTAAAATCCTGAATTTTGGTCATACTGTTGGTCATGCTTTGGAGTCGTATTATCTAGAAAAAGAAAATTATCTCACTCACGGAGAAGCAGTTGCACTTGGAATGTATTCGTCATTGTATCTTTCAGTGAAATATTGCAGTTTGGACGAGAAATGGCTTTTCTTCTATGAAATGTGGTTTAAAGGAAATCTTAATGTCGTGAACCTTAATGGTTTTGATGTAGATGCTATTTATTCTTACATCTCTCATGATAAGAAAAATAAAGGCGGTAAGCCACGTTTCGTTCTGATTTCAACTCCAGAAAAACCAATGATTGACGTTGAAGTTAAGGAAGAAGACATAAAAGAGTCGATTGCAATTTTGAAAAATAAATTTTCTGAATAAATGTTAATTTCTGTTCAAAATATACTCGGCGGTCAGTTGTCGGCGGTCAGCGGTCAGCGTCTGGAAATAGAGCTTCCTTTGAGCAAGAGTGAAAGCAATAGAGCCTTGATGATTATGCATTATGCAAAGTTGCAGAGTGGCAAAGTTGCAGAGACTCAAAGCGTGATGAGCGACTCCGACGATACGGTTTTGTTACAGAAACATCTGAATACATTAAATAAATATATTCAAAATCCGTTGTCCGAAGTCCGAAGACCATTAACTTTAGAATTGGACTGTCATAACGCTGGAACGGTATTTCGATTTTTGCTGACTGCAGTCGCGAATCAATGCATAATGCATAATGCACAATTCATAATTGATGAGGAACTGAGTTCAAAACAACTCAGCAACTCAGCAACTCAGCAACTTAGCATCTTATTGACAGGTAGCGAGAGGATGAAGTCACGACCTGTATCTTCTTTGGTCGAGGCGTTGAGAAGTCTCGGCGTTTCAATAGAATATACGGAAAAAGAAGGATATCCTCCAATTTTGATTGGCTCCACGGATCACGAGGATTTGCGCGGATCTTTGTTGTCTGTTGATACGGGAGATACTTGTGATACGCGGAGATTAGAAATAAGCGCCGAGCAAAGCAGCCAGTTCGCGTCTTCATTGTTGCTTGCAGCGCCTTTGTGGGAGAACGGACTCGAGCTTCATCTAACAGGAAATCTTTCTTCATTGCCTTATATAGATATGACAATCAGTATGATGAGGCAATGTGGTATTGACGTGGAACGAAATGATAGAGATATAATAGTGAAGCCAGGAATTTATAATATCGAAAATATAAAAGTAGAACCCGACTGGAGCGCGGCGGCGTTTTGGTACGAGATGATTTCGTTATCCGATGACGCTGAAGTTTTGTTAAAAAATCTTAACATAAACTCACTTCAAGCCGACGCTGCAGCAATTAAGATGTTTGAATCACTCGGCGTTGAAACACTTCCTTCAAAAGAAGGAATTGTCGTCGTTAAAACGGTCAACAGTCAGCGTCAGAGTTCAGAGTTCAGAGTTCAGAGTCAACAGTCAACAGCCAACAGTCAACAGTCAACAGCCAACAGTCAATGGTCAACGTTCAACTTCAAAGATTGTCCTGATTTGTTCCCTGCTGTCATTGCGGCTTGCGCTGGAAATAAGGTGAACGCCACATTCGCTGGATTGAAAAATCTATCCATAAAAGAGTCTGATAGGAAACGTGCGATGATGAATGAGTTAATGAAAATTAACATTAGATTTGAGGATGTCTCCGATGATGAACTGAAGATGTTTTGTCCTGATGAGTTGCTTTATTTCACAGAAGAAAACCCAATTATTTTTAACAATTATGAAGACCATAGAATTGTTATGGCGCTTTCGATTCTTTCAATGAAGATTGGTGCGATTTCAATGGAAAATGTTGAAGTGGTTTCAAAGTCGTATCCTGGATTTTTTTAGACAGCAGATTATGTGACTGAGTCTGTTAAAGGGTGAATATTAACGTTCTGGCAAACTCTGCGGACGAAAAAATCAACTTTCAATTTCAAGGGTTACGTTGAATGGTTTAAAAATCATTACTTTACATTTGAAACTAAATGTTAATAAATAAATTTAAATTAAATAACGCAATTATATACGTCTTTACACTAAAAATAAAATTTTGTCTTATAAAAATAAATCCAGAAGACATAAATCTTCTGGATTATCGAAAAATACCTATCTCTACATCGCCACACAATCAACATAAATACGAAAAAAAATCGTGCGGTAGAAAGGATTTGATATGCAGAATCTATCTAACTTTCTAAAAGATAGGATAACAATTTCGTTGCGTGATTATCTTAATGGTATAAGCAATGATTTGATTTATGTCCGTTCTTATTGGAGAAGACGTAGAATTAAGCGTAAATAATCTCCATAGAGGGTGCCCAACACCCTCTTTTTTGTATTATACATCATTTCAAAATCACGCAACAAAACCTATAAGTTCTATATATCTCAATCTGCGGTTCGTATTCGATAGTAGTATGTCGAAACGTTCACATTCATTTATGTTTCTTGTATTGAACTTGAATACGAACTCATCAACATATCGTTGTAGATGTTTCTTCGATGTATAGTGATATATTCCGTACAAACCACGTTTCATCAAACCCCAAAAGCATTCAATCGTGTTGGTGTATATATTTCCGTTCACAAACTCATTTTCCTTATGTTTTACCGACTTATGGACGTAATGTTTATGAACGTTGCAGTATCCTTTCCATTCATCTGTGTAAATGGTTGCCTTTGTGTCTATCGTGTCTAATATTATAGGCATCAGTGTCGTTGATTTGGCGTCGCTTATCACTCGTGACACCAATTTTCCGTTACGTTCGACCATTCCAAGTACAGGCGTCTTTCGTTTCGTGCTACGACCTTGTGTTCCTTTCTCATCAGAACCTTTTCCTTTGTTGCGTTCTCTTCCTCCGACGTACGTCTCATCAATTTCAACATCATTTGACAGCATTTGTCGGTTTTCTTGTTCAAAGCATTTTCTGATGCGCTGTAACATAAACCAACCCGTCTTTTGGGTCACATTGATGTCCTTTGACAACTGAAGTGATGATATTCCCTTCTTGTGCGATGTTATCAACCATATAGCGATAAACCATTTCTGTAATGGAATTTTGCTATTCTCGAATATCGTACCTGTCTTTACATTGAATATTCTGTTAGTGTTCTTACAGCGATAACCACGAGAGCACTTGTAAACCTTTGATTGTGGATCGAACGGAGAAATAACCTTACTACCCCATCTGATGCGTTCTAGATATTCGACGCATTTTTGCTCATCTGAAAACACGTGCACCAATTCAAATAGTGAACCGAAATTCTTGAATACTACCATATCAATGTCATTTTGATGGCGTAAAATTACGAAATGTCCATCATATCCACAAGTAAAAAACAAGTTATTTTACTGATATACAGATATTTGTATTTTTTAAATAATTTGTTAAAGGTTTGAATCGTTTTAGTATATTTGATGCGTAAAATATTCACAAACAAATTTTAAAACCAATGAAAACACAAAAAGAATTTTTATCTGATTTTATAAATAAACCTATCACATATAGTAATGTAGAATACATCCTACGAGATTTTCTCGATATAGAAGTGTGTGATAGTGATAATAACCGCAGGTGTGAACATTATTGTGTTCTACAACACGGTGATGAACCTGGAATAACAGTTCCAATGGAAGAAATATTTAATCTTCTCAATCAATAACAACTTCTGATAATTCTTTTATGAATATTTTCAGTGATTTGTGAAGGTCAAGAAAGAACTTTATCTTTTCCAATTTTGATATGTAATCTAATTTATCATTATGGATAATTGAATCAATTAGATTCAAACAACGTGTCTGATATTCTTCATTATCTAATGTTTCACGGGTGGCGCACCAACCGACAACTTGTGACCATTCTTTGCATTCTTCTTCGGAAAACCCTCTTCTTATGTAGTATTTTTCCATCGCTTCGTCTCTTTTCATACAAATATAAATATTTTTAACATTTTTTCCTCTTTATATATTCCTTAATTGAATTCATCTCTGAACTTTCCAATGCTTCCAATATAAATATTGGTAAACCTTTGAATATTTTACTCTCATTCGTAGCACTATTCCAAGAACCCCACCTGCCGTTTGTTTTAACACGATAATATCTACCTCCCTCTGGTCCAGTTTTGTGTTGTCTTGGGTTTCCGTGTTTGTCTTTATCTTCTTTTTCTATTTCTTCATCAGAATCATCTTTACTAGCAACATTATCCTCATTATAAATCTTTTCGAGATCCTTTAACAATGACTTGTCACAATTCTTTAAAGGTTTAATGCCTTTCTCGTCAAGTTCTTTCTTCAATTCTGTTGAATGTATGCATTTCTGCACTTTGATAAAACTCTCACCATTTTTCTTCTTCTCCATTGTGTAAAATATCACATAATGACTTTTCTTGTCAATGTGCATCTTGTGACTACCAGAATTATATTCATATTTCTTTGGAAATATTGAATCTGAATGATCTTTTTTGGTCTCAAGTCCCTTTGTTATATTATTCTTTAGTGCCTTACCTATACCATCTAATTCATATTTCTGATATTTATGACCGTCTGATTTGCCTTGACGTGTAAGGTATTCACGATGTTTCTTGAAATCAGATTTAGTGTCCTTTGAATATTGAACCTTCATTTAACCCCATATCATCTTTTTTATATCGTCGATATTAATGCCTTCACAAACTATACTTCCGTTTCTTATTTCGTCGAGATATTCCTCGTTTTCATAAAGATAATGAGATACACCTTGTTCCTTGAGTTTTTCAACAATCACTTCATTTATTGACATACTTTCGATAAACTCGTCCATTTCCTCATCAGTATAACAACCACCTAATGATTCCAATAAATCTTCTTGTTCTTCCGTCAAATGTTCATACGAGCATTCCATAAGAATATCTCTTGTCCAATTTTCTTTACCTAATGTCTCAAGAATGTGTTGTATGACATCCTCGTTATGAATGTGATGTAATAATTTGCAAATGCCGTCTTCGTGTTTCTTGGATAATTTTTCCATATGTTTGTGTTTTTTATTTTATATAATATAACAAAAATAATGAATAAATTAATGTGAATGATGAAAAAAATGTTACCTTTGTATTGAATTTTACAACAGATGAACTTTAGTGTAAAGTTGTATATAGTCGCCTTAAATAATAAATAAAATATATATATCATAAAAAAGTGTTAGTTTTGTATTGCATTTTTAAGTCGAATTATTAACCTTACAAAACTATATTTTATGAAAAGAAAATTGTGCTTCACAGCATTCCTTATGTGCATTTTATGTTTATTCCAACTCAATGCACAAACAACGCAAATTGGAACAGGCGGAGGGACAAGTAATGTTCTTCCAATGGCAACTAACCAAGCAAGTTCACATTCTCAGCAGATATATACAGATACGGAATTGGGAATACCTGCAGGTTCAACAATCACATCCTTGAGTTTTAATGTAAGTAGCGTTCCTAATAATAATAAAAATGCTACTTGTGTTATTACTGTTCGTTTGAAAAATACAGCAAGTACGTCTTTCCAAGGCAATGCTTTTGAAGATGTAGATGGTTCTTCATCTGCTACAATGGAGGGAAAGTTTAGTGCAGGATGGGTTACATTCAATTTTACAGACTTCACTTATGAAGGACAGAGTCTGTTAGTGGATCTTCAGGGTACGGTAGCGAATACAAAAAACATCACTGCTGTAACATTCGTTACGAATACATCAGGTGTTGCTATTAATACATCAGGCGCTCTTAATTATAACAACCAAATCAAATTGACATATACTGCTCCTGTTGTTCCGCTTCCTGCAACTCCAACAGGTTTGACAGCAACAGCAACTGGAACCTCATCAATTGCTTTGTCATGGAACAGCGCTGAAAACGCAACATCTTATAAAGTGTATCAAGATGGAAATGAAATTGCTACAGTAACATCAACATCTTATAACGTAGATGGCTTAGATGTGGGAACATATTACTGCTACACAGTCGCTGCTGTCAATTCTGTAGGCGAATCTGCAAAATCAGGCTCAGCATGCGCAACAACATGGCTTCCTCAGCCTCCATCAGCTCCAACAAACTTGCAGGCAACATCAGGTGCTGAGTCTGTGTCTTTAACATGGAATGCTGCAGAAAGAGCAACAAGCTATAATGTCTATAACGGAAATATATCGGTGGCAGTAAACATACAAGGTACATCTTATGTAGTTACAGGTTTGTCATCAGGCATTGAATACTGCTATACTGTCACTGCAGTTAATATTGCAGGCGAATCTGCAAAATCTAACCCAGCATGCGCAACAGCACAAGAAGTTCAGAAATATAGAATCAGAGTAAGCACAGGATCTCATGTTAATTATGGATATTATCTTAATATCAATTCATATAATGCGCCAAATAATAACTCGACAGTTGGCGTAAGCGCAAAGACTGAATCTAATTCTCAGATATTTATACTTGAAGAAGCTGGTAATGGAAATAAATATATTCGTAATCTAGATGGTTATTATATCAAATGTGATGAGTATGACTATGTTTATGTTAGCAAAACAGAGAAGACGCCGCTTGCTTTACAATATACAGACCAAGATAACTTCTACATAAGAGATTATGATAAGAGTACTACCATATTTAGTAGTCAAAATTATTTTTATGTTAATGGTCCTGTTTATTGTATGGGAAGTCCAACAGGTGGCAGTTATAAAGATTATACCGTCACTTGGACATTGGAACTCGTTACAACAGCTCCTGCAGCTCCAGTTCTCGCAGCAGAAGCATTGTCTCATGATAGAATCTCATTGTCATGGAACGCTGTCGCAGGCGCAATAAAATATAATGTATACGATGGAGATGATTCACTCGTCGCTGAAAACATAACAGAAACATCATACGTTGTTACAGGTTTAAACCCAGAAACAAATTACTGCTACATTGTTACTGCAATTAATGCTAAAGCAGAAGAATCGGATCATTCAAACAAAGAATGCACTACTACAGCAGCGGCTCCTGTATTCCCAGCACCAACAAACTTACAAGCAACAGTAACAAATGGTACAACGATTACTTTGACATGGAACACTGTCGATGGCGCTGTGAAATATAATGTTTATATAGGCTCCGATGTGGTTGAGGCAACAAACAACACATACACCTTTATAGGTAATGCAAATACAAGATACTGTTTCACTGTTACCGCTATCGATGGTGAAGGAACAGAATCTGCAAAATCTGAAGAAGTATGCGCAGCAACAATTCCAGCAGCTCCAACAAACTTAACAGCAACAGCAGGCGGCAAGTCAGTAAATCTTACATGGTATTCCGTCGGTGTAGCGGAAAGCTACAACATTTATGACGTTGACGATACATTTGTCGATAACGTGACAACTCCATCATACACCGTTGAAGGTTTGACAACCACAGAATATTGCTACACGGTCACTGCGGTTAACGTTGCTGGCGAGTCTGGATATTCTAACCAAGCATGCGCAACTCCAACAGGTTTGGAAGATGAGACTATAACAATAGGTAATGGTGGTAACGATGCTGAGTATTTCCCTATTTACCCTTCAGTGCCATATTCGTATTCGCAACAATACTATACAAAAGAAGAGGTTAACCCTAAAGGAAAATATGATGGAGAAGTGGCAATTACAAGTATCTCTTTTAAAGTGATAGATATGGATACGGATTTGCCAACTCGTAAGTTAAGAATATATCTGAGCAACGAGTCTGAGGATATTACTTTTGATTTGGTGGGAGGAGTCAATCCAAACCATACTTTGAAGAATCTCACGGCTTTGGTGTTTGAAGGTGATGTCACTTTTACAGAAGGATGGGTGAAGATAAACTTCACAACGCCTTTCCAATATACAGGCAATGGCCTTTTGGTTACAGTGTTGAACGATACAGGCGCAATCGGTAGTAGTAATGTAATTAGTTTCTCGCTGCACAACTCTTTGTCTATTTATGGAACATCTTCAGAAAAGATTGACCCAACTAAATCTAGAATAGGAGATACAGAACCATATCGTAACGACATTCAGCTTACATTCAACTCAGGTATAGTATTCCCAGTTGTAGACGCTCCTGAAAACTTGACGGCAACTGCTGCTAATGACACCGAAATTGACTTGTCATGGGATCCTGCAAATAATGCGACAAGCTATAACATTTACTGTAGAGAAGATGGCGAGTCAGAATTTAGATATCTCGCTAATGTTACAGGATTGTCATACAGAGCGGAAGGTCTGTTGATGGCAACAGAATATTGTTTTATCGTGACAGGAACTAATGGTACTATTGAGTCGGATGAATCATCTGCTAACGAGGCTTGCGCAATAGCAGAAGATACTGAGGGTTGTACGGTGTCTTTCACTTTGACGGATGAAAATACTCCGGCAAAAGATCAATATGGTGATATTATTGTAGATCGTCTCGGTTGGAGAGGTTGTTATTTGATAGTCTCATGGGATGTTGATGGACGTACTGTTGCTAGAAAAATAACATTGGTTAATGCAACGGAAGAGACTATAAATGTTGAAATACCTTCAGGTAGCAACGTTACAATAGCTTACGAACATACTAATGGTTCTGTTAATAATTCACGTTATCCAAAATATGGATTTTCGGTAGCGTATAAAGGTGGAGATGAAATTCTCTTAGAAAAGAAAGGTTCTTACTTGACAGAATTGTCATGGAACATTTCCATAGATTGTTCATTGGAATTTATAACTGACGGTGACTGGGATGAACCTTCTAACTGGAATCAAAATAGAATACCTAATGAAGGAGAGTTCGTTCTCATCAGCGCAGATGTTGAAATCAATAGAGATGTTACAGTTAAAGCCGTAACAGTCAATACAGCAATAGATAAGGTCGGTTCAATAACTCTTAATGCCAATAAATCACTTACAGTCACAGGTGACTTCAATAACACAGATGCAAACGCATTCGTTATCAAGGATGGCGCACAGGTATTTCAAGATAATGACGATGTTATGGCGACATTCGAAATGAATGTCAAAGCACCAACTGGTGAGTCGGAAGAGTTCGACAAAACAGGCTGGCAGTTCATCGCTTCTCCTATGAAAAATGCTCTTACTGCAAACTTTGAAACAGAAGGCATTGGATATGACTTGTTCAAATATGACGGAGATGTCGCAACAACAGAAGATTTGGAATGGATAAACTATAAAGGTCATGATGATTTCGAAACGGAATTCCAGCAAGGCCGCGGCTATATCGCTTCTTACCATACAGAAGGTACCGCTTACTTTGAAGGTCGTCTCAACTATGAGTCAAGCTACAGATTTAGCGATAAATTGAAATATCATGGCGACGACCCTAAAGCTCAGATCGATAACTTCTACTTGTTAGGCAATCCTTTTGCATTCGATATGGATTGGAACAAGGTGACTGCAGAAAACTTGGTTGATGGTTATGCTGTTATTACAACAGATGGCAATTGGAGTTATGCAACAAGCGGAAAAATTAAGACTGGTGACGGTTTCTTCGTGAAAGTCACAGCTGAAAATCCTATATTGAATTATAATGTGCCGGCATTAACAAGAAGCAGAAGAGCTGACAATGAAAGTAGCTTCATCAATATAATAGCTTCAAGTAGAGTTGGTAAGGATAACGTTATAATTACTTTTGACGGCAGTGACAATGAAGGCTTCGATAAACTGGAAAGCTTCAATAAAAACATTTCAGAAATATATGTGAAAGAAAACAAAAAACGTTACGGTATCTTGAACTATGATGAAAATATTGAAGAAATAGAACTTTACTTCGATGCTCATAAGATGGGCGAATATACTATCGATGCTGTCTCTAATGCAGGTTACACAAACGTGATGTTGGTGGACCGTCTAACAGGTGTTGAAACAAATCTGCTCGAAAGTTCTTACACATTCCAAGCAACAACACACGACAAACGCGATCGTTTTGTGCTGAAAATGAGTAACGATGTTGTTGATGATAGCTTCGTTTACAGATCTGGCAATGAACTCATAGTAAATGCTAAAGGTAAAGTGCAAATCCTTGATGTTATGGGACGTGTCGTATATAGCAGCTATATCGTCGATGACAATTATAGAATTAACATAAGCGCATTTAATAGTGCAGCTTACGTAATTCGTGTTGTGAATACAAACGAAGTGAAAACTCAAAAAATTGTAATCTGGTAACCTTAACATTAAAGATAGCATTTGCACTAGGCTCATAGCTCGTAGCTCATTGCAAAAAAAATCTGTAGTCCGTAGTCCGTAGTCTGTAGTCTTTTATTATTTTTGCAAATAATCTTAAAATATTTTAACATAACATTCTAAATTCTGAAAATATGACGATCGACCTTTTTATTTCATGTGCGATGGACCAGTTTTATCCTGAAACTGCAAAGAATGTTATTAAGATATTGAATGCGGCTTGCGTCGATGTTGAGTATAATCCGGAGCAGACTTGCTGCGGTAAGTTCGCATTTGCTAGTGGTTTCGTTGAGGAAGCGAAAGAATTAGGGGAGAAGTTTCTGCATGATTTCCCGAATGATAGGCCGATAGTTGGCGTAAGCGCATCTTGCGTAGGTTATATAAAGACTCGTTATAAAGAGCTGTTCTATAACACAGCCTCGCATTTGGAATACAAACGTCTTGTGCCTAATGTTTATGAATTGACAGATTTTCTTGTCAATAAAATCAAGGTAGTAAACTTTGGCGCGGAGTTTAATCATAAGGTGGTTTATCAAGACACATGTTGTTCTTTGCGCGAATTGGGACTTAAAGACGAAGGCCGTAAATTGCTGTCAAATGTTAAAGGCATTGAGATATTAGAGATGCAGCGACCAGAGGTTTGCTGCGGTTTCGGCTCCGGATTCTTCTCGATTCAGCATGAAGCAATTTCCGTCGCCATGGCAGAGAGAAAAATCAAAGATGCAATGGCAACAGGCGCGGAATATATCATCACCAATGATGTCTCTTGCCTCATGCAACTCGACAGCACTATCAAAAAACAGAAGTTCGACATACAAGTCGTTCACATCGCCGATGTCTTGGCGCAAGGGATTTGAATCTTGAACTCTGACACTGACTCTGAACTCAGACTTATAGACTTATAAACTCAGCAACTCAGCAACTCAGCAACTCGGTGATTTGGTGTCTTGGTGACATAAAAAAAGAGCCCTAAGGCTCTTAATTATGAATTATGCATTATGCATTATGAATTACTTAAGTCCATGTTTCTTCAAGAATGGCTCGTTGCTTGGCTCTTGACCGCGGAACTTCTTGTATTGTACCATGCCTTCGTCGTTGCCGCATTCTTGCAAGCAGTGTTGTCTGAACTTAGCAGCCAATTCTGGGTTGAACAAGTCACCTGATTCTTTGAAGTAGCTGAAAGCGTCTGAATCCAATACAGCAGCCCAGTAATATACATAGTAACCTGCTGAGTAACCGCCAGCGAAGATGTGTGAGTAATATGTACTTCTGTAACGTGGATATATTTCGTTAATCAAGCCGATTTCGTCCATCTTGGCTTTCTCAAAGTCAGCAGCGTTGAAGTCGTCGTGGATTTCTTTCAACTTATGATATTCCATGTCTAATATTGCTGCTGCCAAGAATTCTGTTGTGTTGAAGCCTTGGTTGAACAAACCGCTGTTTTCTAATTTTGTGATTATTTCTTCTGGAATGACTTCGCCTGTCTGCCAGTGTTTTGCGTACATTCTCAATACTTCAGGGTCGCCGGCCCAGTTTTCCATCACTTGTGAAGGAAGCTCTACATAGTCGCGAGGGACATTGCCGCATGTTCTGTTGTATTTTCCGTCTGAGAATAAAGCATGCAAGCCGTGACCGAATTCATGCCATAAAGTCTCTGTCTCGTCCCAGCTGAGGAGGGCAGGAGTGTTGCCTGTTGGAGCTGAGTAGTTCAACACCAATGATACGAGTGGAGAAATCTTGTTGCCTTCGATGTCGTATCCAGCTTCACGGAAACTTGTACACCATGCGCCGCCGCTCTTGCTGTCGCGTGTGAAATAGTCTAAGTATAAAATGCCGATGTAAGTACCGTCTTGTTCTTTTACTTCCCATGTCTCAACGCCGTCGAAATATACTGGAAGGTCGTGGCGTTGTTCGAATGTGACGCCGTATAATTTGTTGGCGACCATAAACATGCCGTCGCGTACGTTGTTCAATGAGAGGTAAGGCTTCAATTCGTTTTCATCGAAGTTATATTTTTCTTTACGAACCTTTTCTGCGTAATACCACCAGTCCCATGATTCTAAGTCGAAGCCTGCGATTTTTTCCATTTCCTTGAGTTCTTCTTTAGCGACCTTCAATGCTGGTTCGAATAATTCAGCAAGGAAAGTGTCGACAGTAGGGACGTCTTTTGCCATATTGTTTTCCAATACGTAAGAAGCGTAGTCTTCATAACCGAGTAGCTGAGCTTTTTGGAGACGAAGTCTTGTCATTTCTTCAATCAAAGGCTTGTTGTCGTTAGCGTTGCCGTTGTTGCCGCGCATGACGTAACCCATGTAAATCTTTTCGCGTAAGTCGCGCTTGTCGGCGTATTGAAGGAATGGGATGAGACTTGGTTTTGACAAAGTGAAGACCCATTTGCCTTCCATGCCGTCTTTCTTGGCTTGTGCTGCAGCAGCGTCGATGCTTGTCTGTGGAAGTCCGCTTAAGTCGGCGGCGTTATCGACGACGAGTTTGAATGCTGCGTTTTCAGCGAGGAGGTTGTTGCCGAATTGGTTGCTCAAGACAGAGAGTCTCTCGTTGATTTTCTTCAATGTTTCTTTGTCGGCGTCATTGAGACCAGCGCCGTTGCGGATGAAGTCGGCGTAATATTTTTCAACGACGCGGATTTGTTGGTCGTCGAGGTTTCTGTCGTGACGGGTGTCGTAGACGAACTTGACTTTTTCAAAGAGAAGAGGATTCATTGAAATCTCGTCATTGTGTGATGAAAGCTTTGGCAATATCTCAGCAGCGATTTGTTGCATCTCGTCGTTCGACATGCATTCGATGAGATTCATGAAGATATTAGCGACCTTGTCTAATAACACGCCAGATTTGTCGTAAGCCAAGATGGTGTTTTCGAAATCAGGCACTGCTCTGTTCTTGACGATGAAATCGACTTCCGCCTTTTGTTGTTTCATGCCTTCTTCAAAAGCAGGAAGATAGTGTTCTGTCTTAATCTTGTCGAAAGCTGGAACTTCGTATGGTGTTCCGTAGTCAGACAAGAATGGATTTTCTGTAGCGACTTGTTCTTTATTAGTGCAAGACGCTAATGTCATGAAGCTTAATGCTATCACACTTAAGAATTTTCTGTTCATATTAATAATGTATTAGTTTTCAAATGATATGCAAAGTTAAGAAAAAAAGTCGCTCATTGTTCAGTCCTCACAACTCATTGCAAATATTTAAAAAAACTCTTGACAAATATAAAATTCTATCATATATTTGTGATATCAAAATGATATTATAAAATTAAATCGTAAACATAAAAATAAAAACGTTATGGAAACAAAAGAAAAAGAATTCAAAGGTTTGGTTATCAATGGTTTTATTGCATTGGTATTATTCTTGGCATTGACAGCATTGTCAGTTTATGGTATTGTATATTTTGCTAATCATCCAAATACAATCGGTATTGTTTTGTGTATTGTTGCGGCTGTTTTCTTTATGATTTGTTTGTTTGGATTGAGAATGCAGGAACCTAATGAAGCTATGGCGATGTTGTTCTTCGGCAATTATCGCGGCACTTTCAAGAAGACTGGGTTCTATTGGGTTAACTTCTTGTATTCTTCAAAAAGAGTTTCTCTTCGTGCTCGCAACCTCAATGTTGACCCAATCAAGGTTAATGACAAGACAGGTAATCCGATTATGATTGGTCAGATTCTGGTTTGGAAGTTGAAAGATACTTATAAAGCAATGTTTGAGATTGATTCTCAGACAATGGCTGGTGGCGCAAATGGTCAGGTCGGCGTTACAGTGTCTGGAAGAATGAAGGCATTTGAGAGTTTCGTCCGCGTGCAAAGTGACGCTGCCTTGAGAGAAGTCGCTGGCATGTTCGCTTATGACGATAACGACGACACTAAAAATAACGAGTTGACATTACGTGCTGGCGGCACTGAAATCAATGATATCTTGTTAAAAAAATTAAACGACAGATTGGAAATGTCGGGCTTGGAAGTTGTTGAGGCAAGAATAAATTACTTGGCTTATTCTCCAGAAATCGCTGCTGTAATGTTGCGTCGTCAGCAAGCCGCTGCTATCATCTCAGCGCGTGAGAAAATCGTGGAAGGCGCTGTCACAATGGTGAAGATGGCTCTCGACAAACTCAGCGAAGAGGAAATCGTGGAACTCGACAACGAAAAGAAAGCTGCTATGGTAAGCAACCTTCTCGTTGTCCTTTGCGCCGACGAATCAGCACAGCCTGTCGTTAACACAGGAACGCTTTATCAATGATAAATTTTGTAGAGACGTATCAATTACACCATAAAAAAATAAACAATGTGTAATTGCTGCGTCTTGATTCGAATTGAAAATTCGTAGAGACGCGTCAATGTTACCATAAAAATAAACAATAGGTCGTTGATGCGTCTCAAAAAATAACAATTTAAAAACAATATGATTATGACAACAATAGGTATAATAATAGGTGTGATGGTGGCGTTGTTGCTTGTCGCTGTTGTCAAAAGGGAAAGGATTCAGATTTACGAAGACGGAATAAAAATCAAGGATTGGCTGTATCCTTTGTCAATTCCTAACGATACCATCGTTTCTATTTCTTTGGTCGATAGTCTTCCTAAATTGATACGTCGTACCAATGGAACGGGGATAGGACTGATTCTGAAAGGTTATTTCACGGTGAAGAATTCTTCTTTAGAATATTCTGAAAACGCAACTCTTTATATCAGAAATAGAAATGCTAGTGCGATAGAAATCAGGACTGTCAAAGGTTTGGTTTACATAAATAAGAAGAATGACGAATTGACTCAGAGTCTTTTCAATGAGATGAAAAATACAGTTAAGATTCTTAAAGAAAATGAGTTGAATCTTAATGCGAAACGCCCAAGAACTTACAGAAGCGTCATCGTTATTGCGGTGTTTTTCGTGGTCTTGCTTGCGCCAACTTTGTTTATGATTTATGGCAATGAAGTCGTTGTTGGTAATGATGTCATAGAAATAAAAGGCGAGCATGCAATGACTATTCCTGTTTCTGAAATTGACACCGTTTTGCTTATTGAAGAACTTCCTTCTATAAAAACAAGAGCCAACGGCATCTCCACAAGAAAAGTCAATATCGGTAAATTCAAAATGAGCGACGGTGAAAAAGCGAATTTGTATATCAACAAGAACGTTGATATGTTTATAGAAATAAAACTCAATGCTCACGGCTCACAACATAAAGCTGACTTAATTTTCATAAACAGAAAAACTGTTGAAGAGACTAAAGCATTATACGAAGAAATTTTTAATTCAAAATATTAATAGCTATCAGCTATGAGCCATGGGCAGTGAGTTTTTTTTCAAATTGCTCTTGGCTCACATCTCATACCCCAAAGCATAAAACTATGAAAAAAGCAATCAAATATTCAATAATACTCTGCGTGATAAGCTGGGTTTATGCAGCCATCATGATTTTCGGATTGGATGTTAAAAATCCTTCAGATAATCCGATGAAATATACGATTTGTGCATCTTTGTATATGTTGCTGCCGATGATAGTAGCGATGGTATTGCAAATGATTAACAAAGAAAAATTAACATCGACGAATCTTCTTCGTTTTAAAATAAAATGGTCGTGGCTCGTGGCATGGATGCTTCCAATTGTCATTGTTTTGTTAACGATTTTTGTTAACACTCTTTTGCCAGGCTGTGAGTTCAATACGGATATGTCGGCTATGATTCCTGCAGATTCAGTGCCAGAAGAACAGAAGGAAATGGTGAGCAAGCTGATGACTCCAGCTTTTATGATTTTAATGACAGTTATTAGCGGCTTATTTGCTGGTGCTACAATCAATGCTCTTTTTGCTTTTGGAGAAGAATACGGATGGCGCAATTATCTCGTCTCAGCCTTGAAAGAAAAGAAGTTCGTATGTGCTTCAATATTCATCGGAATCATTTGGGGAATATGGCATTTCCCATTGATATTGTTAGGTCATAATTATCCTCAGCATTCTGTTGCAGGCGTGTTTATGATGGTGATATTCTGCGTACTGGCTTCGTTTGTGGAATTGTATCTTGTTCTTAAAGCAAAATCAGTTTTTCCAGCAGCGATATTTCATGGAACGATAAACGCAGTCGCGGGATTGAATGTCTTATTGATAAAAGGTGGTAACGATTTGATTAATGGTGCGGCAGGCTTATCTGGTTTTATTTTGATATCAATCGTTATTGCTATTATATATGTCTTCGACAGATATATTTTGAAAGATAATATATTTGCCAAAACAATAGGGGAGGTGTTGGAAAATGTCGAAAGATAAGGAAAATTCAACGAAGAATTTCGCTTTGCGTCTCGATGCCAAGACGATGGAAGCTGTTGAGAAATGGGCTGCCGATGAGTTCCGTTCTGTCAATGGACAAATTCAGTGGATTATAAATGAAGCCTTGAAGAAAAATAAACGGCTTTAAATCTCAACGGACATTAGGTTTTGACTCGTCGAAATGAACGTTTAAAAATAAAGTAGTGATGCCATATGTGGCATCACTATTTCATATTGTTTTCTGTTGATCTAAAAAAGTTCAAAGGCATTAGTTCAGAGTTCTTAGTTCAATATTCCAGCCATTCCCAGTCGGCTTCTAATATGTTTCTGCGGTCTGTGCAGTCGTCGCTTTTGCAAGTCAGGCTGATGTTTTTCTTGAAGAAATTGATTCTGTAAGTTCCTTCTTTTTTGCCACATTCAGAACCATCGCTGGAAAAAACGATAAGGTTGTTTTCTATTCTGTAGTTTCCTGTTATAGGTTTAGAAGCGTGAACGTTAGAAAAGTCGATGCGATATCCGTATTCGTCCATTGTCAAGAATGCACCTTGTTCTGAACTATGCCAGCTTCCTGTCATGGTTTTGGCTTCTTTCACTTCTTGTTTGAGTTCAGCGGTCTTTTCTTTTGTGTCGAGAGGTTTTGTGCTGGTCTCGACTTTTATTTCTGCAGGTTTTTCTGTCTTGCTTTCGCTTTTTGCTTTTGTCTCGACTGTAGTTTTTGTTTTTTCAGATGGTTTTGTGGTGCTTTTGTTCTCATCTTTTTTCACCACGATTTCAGTCTTGGCGTCATTTTCATTGTTATTGATGCGTATTTCCTTAATGTTGAAATTATTCAACGTAAAGAGAATAGCTGCCACTATCATGGCAAGTACCAATAATACCAGTATAAATTTTGTGAAAAAGCTAGAGTTTCCGCTTTTTTTCTTTCCTTTTGAACCGCTTTTTTTCTTTCCTTTTTTCGCTGCTGCCATGATAAATTTATTTTGAGTGCAAGTTTAAGAAAAAAACTAAAACGAAAGGATTATTTTATTAAATTTGCCACCAAATTATTCAATATGCAAGAATCAATATTAATTTTAGATTTTGGCTCACAGGTAACACAGCTTATAGGACGTCGTCTTCGTGAGATGAACGTTTATTGTGAGATCCATCCTTATAACAAAATTCCGGAATTGACACCTGACGTTAAAGGCGTTATTTTGAGCGGAAGTCCTTTCTCAGTCAGAGATGAGAAAGCTCCTTATGTAGATTTGTCTAATATCAAAGGAAAATTGCCATTGTTAGGTATTTGCTATGGCTCACAGTTCATGGCTTATCATTTTGGCGGTGATGTTAACGGTTCTATCGCAAGAGAATATGGCCGCGCATCTCTTACAATCGTTGATGAAGCTTGTCCTCTGTTTGACGGCGTTAGTAAAGTAAATCAAGTATGGATGTCACATGGTGACACTATCGCAGCATTGCCAACAAACGCACGCGTCATTGCAAGTACAGAAGACGTAGTTAATGCAGCATATAGAATTGATGGCGAAGAAACATACGCAGTTCAGTTCCATCCAGAAGTGTCTCACTCATTGGAAGGTTCTAAAATGATTGAAAACTTTGCTAAGAAGATTTGCGGTTGCAAAGGCGACTGGACTCCAACTTCTTTCGTAGACAATATCGTTGAAGAATTAAAACAACAACTCGGTGACGACAAAGTCATCCTCGGTCTTTCAGGCGGCGTCGACAGTACTGTCGCTGCTGTTTTGTTGAACAAGGCTATTGGTGCTAACTTGCACTGTATCTTCGTAGATAACGGTCTTCTCAGAAAGAACGAGTTTGAAGATGTTATGGAATCATATAAAGACTTAGGTCTTAATGTTATCGGCGTTAACGCAGGACCATTGTTCTTAAGCAAACTTAAAGACGTTACTGATCCAGAGTTGAAACGTAAGGCTATCGGCGCAACATTCATCGAAGTTTTCGAAGCTGAAGCTAAGAAAATCAAAGGCGCAAATTGGCTTGCTCAAGGTACAATCTATCCTGATGTTATCGAAAGTGCAGGCATCGAAGGTGCAACATGTAAGATTAAGTCACACCATAACGTAGGTGGTCTTCCTGAAAAGATGAACCTTAAGATTGTTGAACCATTACGCGCTTTGTTCAAAGACGAAGTACGTCGCGTTGGTCGCGCTTTAGGTATCAAGAAAGAACTCATCGGCCGTCATCCTTTCCCAGGACCAAGTTTGGCAATCCGTCTCTTAGGTGCTGTTACAGAAGATAAATTACGTATCCTCCGCGACGCTGATGAAGTTTATATCTCATCATTGAGAAACTGGAAATGTGAATTGCCTCACGCTTCATTTCCAAATGAAATGGCTGATAACCTTTATGATAGCATCTGGCAAGCTGGAGCAATCCTCCTTCCTTGCAAGAGCGTTGGCGTGATGGGTGACGAACGTAGCTACGAATATACAATAGCTCTCCGCGCTGTTATCTCTGTCGACGGTATGTCTGCAGACTGGGTACATCTTCCATACGAATTCCTCGCAAAAGTATCTAACGATATCATCAATAAAGTCAGAGGCGTCAACAGAGTATGTTATGACATCAGCTCTAAGCCACCGGCGACAATTGAATGGGAATAATTTCAATTGACAATTAACAATTAAATATAGACGTGTCAGCGTGACATCATAATATACGTTGACACGTCTTGAATATTTAGAAAATAGCTCGAGGCTCATTGCTCGCAGCTCATAAGCGAAAAAATAATAAATAATTAATAACCACATCAACCGTTGACCGTTGTCTGTCGACAGTTGACCTAAAAAATCATTAAAGAGAAAATTATGAAAACAATGAATTGGAAGAAAGAAGCTCTTGCTTACTTCTACCTCATTTTCGGTAGTTTGGTGTTCGCTATTGGCGACATCTTGTTCGTTAACCCTTACATCTTGGCTCCAGGTGGAACATACGGTCTCTCAAACGTATTGAACACAGTATGGCCTTGGAAAGTCTCTCTCTATGCTATCTGCATGGATATTCCATTGTTAATCATTGGTACTTTGATTCTTGGACCTAAATTTGGTGTTAAGACAATCATTTCAACAGTGTTGATTTTCGGTTTCACTTACCTCATCGAAACATTCATTGGTTACGCTCCAATCATCCATAATGGCATCATTGAAAATCCAACAGTTATTAACCCAGAATGGTTGCAAATTCCTCATAGCGAAGCAACATATTTCATCCCTGATTATTTCTTGAATACTTTAGTATCAGGTGGTATCTATGGTTTGGCTATCGGTCTCATCTTCAAGTCAGGCGCAACATCAGGTGGTAGCGACATTATCTCAATGATTCTCCATAAATATACTAAGATCTCTCTCGGTACATTGGTTATGATCGTTGACTCAATCATCACTCTTACAACATTAATCGCTGAACCACAATTGCGTCTCCCAGTCTATTCAATCTTGGTTATCTTTATCGAAGGTAAAATCATCGACCTCGTCGTTGACGGATTCAATAGCTACAAGACAGCATTCATCGTTACAGACAAAGCAGAAGAAGTTCGTGATATCATCGTTAAAGACATTAATCGTGGCGGTACATGCTTCTTCGGTAAAGGCTTGTACAAAGGCGTTGACCGTAAGATGATCTATGTGACATTAACACGTCCTGAACTCGTTAAGTTGCAATCAGCATTGAAAGAAGTTGACCCAGATGCATTCTTGAACGTAGTTTCAAGTGCTGATATCTTGGGTAAAGGTTTTAAACCACTATCAGAATAATAAATTTATATGTAGAGACGTCATAATTATGGCGTCTCTATGTTTATTTTAAAGAACTTTGAACTAAGAACCAATAACTCTAAATAATCTGCTTTCAAACTGCATTAAACTATACACTATAAAATTTAAACTTAAAGAAATGAATTCTAAAACTTTTTTAACATTCTTGCTATTGTGTGTGGCGGCTATGTGCTATTCTCCAAAATTAAATGCACAGGAGTCGTTGAAATCTCAAATTGTAACGGAATATGATGGCAAACCATATTATATCCATACTGTCAAAAAGAAACAGACAATGAAGGATATCGCCGATATATATGGTGTTACTGTATACGAGATTATTAAGGAAAACAAGGATGTTAAAACCAATCCTAAAGCGGGAGAATTGCTTAGAATTCCATATAAACAACAGGAAGAGGTGATCTTCGTAGATGAAGCTGTTGATAGCCTTGCTGTAAATGATACGACTGAATATATTGAAGAGCATATACTTCCGACATTCGATTCTGAAAGATTGTACAAAGTGGCATTGATGATGCCTTTGTATTTGGAACAACTTGATGATGACTTCTTGGAAGCTGAAATTTCAAGCAAACAGCTTCTCGCAAAACCGTTTTCATATATTCATTTTTACGAAGGTTTTATGATTGCCGTCGATTCGATGGTAAGCCAATATGATATGAAACTTGACCTTAAAGTTTATGACGTTGACCAGGATACAAATAAAGTGGTGGCAGCGATAAACGATCCATGGCTGGCTAGCGTAGATGTGATTGTCGGCCCATTTCATGTCAAGGCTTTTGAAAGGGTGATGGTATTCGCTGCAGAAAATGATATTATGATTGTCAATCCGATGACAAACAGAGACGACCTCGTTGTAGGCAATAGAAACGTGGTTAAGGTAAAGCCATCTTATCGTTATCAGATGCAAGGTCTTGAATCTCTCATCAGAGATAAATATACTGATAATAATGTATTTATCTTTGCTGAAGATACAAATAGTATGGATTATGTGAGAATGATAGAAGAAATAGTGGATAATAACATAAATCTTTATTCTCTGGTGCCAAACAAGCATATCAAAAAAATTATTAAGAAACATCAAGATGCATGGATGATAGAAGAAGTTGAGTTTGATGAAGATGAATATCAGTCGGATAACGTCACACTCGATGTTTCTTTGATAAATCAGACTCTGGATGATAGTACGATGTTGAAAAATCAGATAATGTTTTTCGATTATTCGGTGGATAGTCTGAACGAAGTCAAGAAGATAGCTTCGTCAATACGTAATAATCTTTTCATCGTTTATGGTGAAAATAAGGTTTTTGCCACAGAAATGTTAAATAAAATTAATATACTTTCAGGAGAATATCCATCAAAGCTTATCGCACTTCCAGATTGGTCTAAATTTGATAGGCTTTTCAATGAGAACTTGATGAAATTAAATACAGTCATTTTTGATGATGACTATACTGATTATAATGCCTATAACGTAGGTAAATTTATCTGTAAATTCAGGGAAAATTATGGTACTGAGCCTAAGGATATTGCATATCATGGATTTAATATAGCATGGTATTTCCTGAATGCATTGATGAATTACGGCGATAATATTAATATAGGTATAACGTCATATACTATTCCTTTGTTGAATACCAAATATGATTTCGAAAGAAGAAATCCAGAAGATGGAGCTGAAAATGCATATTGGAACATATATCAGTATCAAAATTATGAGAAAAATTTGTTGCAATATGAATAAGATATTGTCGATTGTCTTTGTTGGAATCATGTTGATGTCGTGCTCTTCTAATAAAGATAAGGATATTGTTCGTTCGTATTGGGACAATGGTAAAGTCAGGTCTGAATTAAGATATAAAGACGGCATGCTTGACGGTGACTGCTTCTGGTATTTCTCAAATGGCAAGATGGATATGAAGGCTCATTATAACATGAATGTCATAGTAGGTGAGGTACAGAGATGGTATGAGAACGGCAATATTCAATCTAGATACTATATTAAGAACGACCAATATGACAGTGTTTTCGAATCGTATAATGTGTTCGGTACTTTGGTTAAAATGGAACATTACAAAGAAGGTGTTCTTCATGGAGAATATAAGCAATGGTACGATAGCGGAAAACTTTTTACAGAAGGCGCGTATAAAGACGGTATGCTTCATGGAAAATGGATGATGTATTACGAAGGAGGCGCGGTCGGTTCTGTCGCTACTTACAAAAATGGAACGGGATTGCAAAAGGGTTATTCGCCAGATGGAACTCTGATAACTGAGATAAATTACAGAGATAATGTTAAGGATGGTAATGAAATCCAATACAATAGAGACGGCTCGGTGAAGAAAATACTAGTGTGGGACTCAGGTGAATTCGTGAAAATAATTAACAAATAATCATAAAAAAAATTAAGAAAAAATATTTGTCTAAATATTTGGAAATTGTTAATTAAAAAGCTTACCTTTGCGGAACGAATAAACGATAAATTAACATTAGTTATTAACCTTAATAAAAAAATAAAAGTAATGAACGTACAAACCATTATGACAAACTTGGAAGCTAAGCATCCAGGTGAAAAAGAGTATTTGCAAGCAGTTCGCGAAGTTTTGGAATCAGTTGAACACGTATACAATCAACATCCAGAATTCGAAAAAGCAAGAATCGTTGAACGTTTAGTTGAACCAGATCGTATTTTCACATTCAGAGTTGTTTGGGTTGACGACCAAGGTGAAGTTCAAACAAACATCGGTTACCGCGTACAATATAACGCAGCTCTCGGTGCATACAAAGGCGGTCTCCGTTTCCACCCAGCTGTTAACGTTTCAATGTTGAAGTTCTTAGGCTTCGAACAAATCTTCAAAAACGCTTTGACAAACCTTCCACTCGGTGGTGGTAAAGGTGGTGCTGACTTCGATCCAACAGGAAAATCAGACGCTGAAATCATGCGCTTCTGCCACGCTTCCATGTATGAATTATGGAGAAACATCGGTGCTGACTTAGCTTCACCAGCTGGTGACGTTGGCGTTGGTGGCCGTGAAATCGGTTACTTATACGGTATGTACAAAAAATTAGCTCGCGAACACAGCACAGGCGCATTGACAGGTAAATCATACGGCTGGGGTGGTTCATTGATCCGTCCAGAAGCTACAGGTTTCGGTGCTATGTACTATGTTAACCGCATGGTTAAACAAGTTGGTGACACAATGGAAGGCAAGAGAATCGCTTTGTCAGGCTTCGGTAACGTAGCATGGGGCGCTGCAACAAAAGCTATCGAACTCGGCGCTAAAGTTGTTGCTATCTCAGGTCCAGACGGCGTTTGCGAAATCCCAGAAGGTATCACAATGGAAATGGTTAACTATATGCTCGAAATGCGCGCTTCAAACCGCAACAAAGTTCAAGATATGGCTGACAAATTCCCAGGCAAAGCTATCTTCACTCCTGGTAAGAAAGCTTGGAGCGTAAAATGTGACATCGCATGTCCTTGCGCATTCCAAAACGAAATGAACGAAGACGACGCTAAAGAATTACTCGCTAACGGCGTAAAATATGTAGCTGAAGTTTCTAACATGGGTTGCCAACCAGGCGCTATCTCAACAATCCAAAAATCAGGTACTCCATTCGCTCCTGGTAAAGCTGTTAACGCTGGTGGCGTTGCTACATCAGGTCTCGAAATCTGCCAAAACGCTGCTCACATCAGCTGGACTGCAGAAGAAGTTGACGCTAAGTTACAAAAGATCATGAACGACATCTATGACCTCTGCATCGAATACGGTAAACAAGAAGATGGTACAATCGACTACGTTAAAGGTGCAAACATCGCTGGCTTCATGAGAGTAGCTAAAGCTATGTTAGCTCAAGGTATCGTTTGATAAATCTCTAAAGATTTTATATAAAAAACCTCGGAATCTTCCGAGGTTTTTTTTTAAAGTCACCAAGACATCAAGCCACCAAGTATAAAAAACTCGGTGACTCGGTGACTCAGTGACTCGGTGACTTTTTTTTCTTATCTTTGCCTTAAATTTAATTCGATGGAATTCCTTTACCCAAATATGCTTTTCGCGCTTTTTGCGCTGATAATACCACTCGTCATACATCTGTTTAACTTCAGAAAACATAAAACAGTCTATTTTAGCAATACTGCAGTATTAAAGACAATAGAACAGGAGAGTTCCAAAACAAAGAAACTGAAACAGTTGCTGACCTTGATGACAAGAATGCTTTTCATTGCAGCTCTCGTGATAGCTTTCGCACATCCTTATAAGAAAGATAATAACGCCGTAAATAATAACGTAGATAATCTTATTGCTGTCTATATCGACAATTCAATGAGCATGCAGGCGCATTCTTCGGAAAAGACGCTGTTTGAAGATTCGCGAACTTCAGCATTGAATCTCATTGAAAATCTTAACCAAGCGCAGAAATATATTCTTCTATCAAACGATAGAGATCCTAAAAATGAATATCCGATGAATAAGGACGAGATGATTGTTCGTCTTAATGAAATGAAAGTTGAAGCTGTTCCGACTTCTTTTGATGACATTTATAATGCTTTAGCTTTTATAAAAAAGAAAAATAATTTTAAATCATCAACGCTTTTCGCTTATTCCGATTTTCAAAAAAATATGATGAATTTCGATGATTTGAAGATTGATAGTACGATTCAAGTAGTTGCTTTCCCTTTGAAGTCTGATTTTCAAGATAATATTTACATAGATTCAGTGTGGCTTCAATCTCCTGTCTTGCGGAAAAATATGACCAATGAACTTAATGCCAGAATTGTTAATGAAACATCAAAGGATATTAAAGGTCTGCCTGTTGATTTTTCTTTGGGTGATAATGTTGTGGCTTATACGACATGCGACATTGACGCAAACTCATACTCTGATGTTAATATGCAGTTTGTTTGTGATAATGACGGAGATATAAAAGCGAAAGTTTCAATCAATGATTCTCCGATAACCTTCGATGATGAGCATAATCTTGTCTTGAAAGTACGTCCTTCAATAAATGTTGTTGAAATTAAGTCAACAGTCAACGGTCAACAGTCAACGGTTAATAGTTATTTGGAATTATTATTTGAAGGAGATGATATGATTGATTATCAATCTATGAGTCCATATACTGTAAATCAGGAAATTATTAACAATGCTCAGATGATTGTCGTGAGAGAAGATGCAAGTCTTAACGAAACTTTGCAGCAAACATTGCTTGATTTTGCATCGCAAGGTGGAACGCTTTTGATCCTTAGTGATGAAAATATGAATTGTTCTTACATTTATAATAATATTGGACTTAATCCGACGCATTTAGATGAAAATAAAAATAGGGTAGAGTATATTGCAAGACGTAATTCTTTCTTTGATGATATTTTTGTGAAAATTCCTGATAATGCTGATCTTCCAATCGTAAATAAGCATGTGCATTTTGATATAAGTAAAAATGTTTTAAGTATCATGGCATTACAAAATGGCAGTCCGCTTGTTATGATGAGTAATTCTGGAAAGGGAAAGGTTTTCGTGATGTCGACGAACTTCAACGAAGAATATTCTGATTTTGCAAATCATGCTTTGTTTGTTCCTCTAGTGTATAAAATGGCTTTGATTGGTGGAAATGGAATGAATCTGTCTTATACTCTTGGTGTTGATAAAGTATTGAATATTAACGATATTTTGTTGCAATATGACGATAAGGTCAGTCTTAAAAGCGAGAATGGAATGTATGATGTGTTGCCTCTCGTTGAAAAAAGAAATGATATGAATTACTTGTATTTCTTTGAAGATTTGCCGTCATCAGGATTCTATGATATTTATAAAAATGAAGAATATGTGACTACTGTAGCTTGGAATGATAATCGTGATGAGTCGGAGATGTCGTTTTTGACAAAAGATGCATTGCAGAAGCTATTTGAAGATAATAATCTTAATGATATTACTATGATTGATTATGAGGATGTTAAGTCGGATGATGTGGTTGATGTCATTACGAGAGATTCAAAAAAATGGAGGATATTTGTTGTTATTGCATTAATTTCATTGTTGATAGAAATTTTAATTTTACGTTTCTGGAAATGATGATTTTTTGTAAATTTGTAGGCAAAGAGAGCGAGTATTATGGAAGAAAATAAAGACTTAGAATTAGAAGGACAAAACGAGATAGAAGAATCAGGTGTTCGTGTTCAGCAGAGCGATGGCGGTTTTAGAGTGATTTCACTTAAAGGCTTGATAGATGATTGGTTCATCGATTATGCTTCTAGCGTTATCCTCGACAGAGCAGTTCCTGAAATAAATGACGGTTTTAAACCTGTGCAACGTCGTATCTTGCACTCAATGAAGGAGTTGGAAGACGGACGTTATAACAAGGTCGCTAATATCGTCGGTAATACTATGAAATATCACCCTCATGGTGACGCTTCTATCGGTGATGCTTTGGTAAATCTCGGTCAGAAGGATTTGCTTATCGACACACAAGGTAACTGGGGTAATGTCTTGACAGGTGACCCTGCCGCTGCTCCTCGTTATATTGAGGCTCGTCTTTCTAAATTCGCTCTCGATGTGGTCTATAATCCAAAGACAACAGAATGGAAATTCTCTTACGACGGACGTAATAAAGAACCTGTTACTCTTCCTGTTAAGTTCCCTCTGCTCTTGGCGCAAGGCGCGATGGGTATCGCCGTCGGTCTTAAGTGTGAGATTCTTCCTCATAACTTCAATGAATTGATAGACGCATCTATAGCTTATCTTCGCGATGAGGATTTTGTATTGTATCCTGACTTCAGAACTGGAGGTATGATCGACGTTCGTTCTTATAATGACGGTGAGCGAGGCTGTAAGGTTCAAGTTAGAGCAAAAATAACGCAACTTGATAAGAAAACACTCGTAATCACAGAGATACCTTACGGAACAACGACAGGAACTTTGATTGATTCCATCACAAAAGCAGGAGAGAAAGGACAAATTAAAATACGTCGCGTCGATGACAATACTTCTCGTAATGCAGAAATCGTGATACATCTCGCAAGTGGCGTGTCTCCAGACCAGACAATAGACGCTCTTTACGCTTTTACACAATGTCAGGTGTCGCTTAACAGCTTGTGTACCTGCGTTATCCGTAATGAACATCCTGAATTCACAACGATATCCGCTATCTTGAAGGAAAGCACCGACAGAACTTTAGATTTGTTGAGCTGGGAATTGAAAATCAAACTCGACGAACTTGAAAGAGATTGGCATTTGATTTCTTTGGAAAAGATTTTCTTCGAGAAACGTATCTATAAGATATTGGAAAAAGACGCCGATTCTTGGGAAGATCAAGTCACTGAAATTGAAAGAGCTTTCGATCCATATCGTAAGATGTTGAAAGCAGATATAACTCGTGAAGATGTCTTGAGATTGTGTGAAAAACCTGTTAGAAAGATTTCAAAGTTCGATATCAAGAAAGCAGAAGAGCAAATTCTTGATATTGAAAATCAAATAGAAAAAGTAAAATACGACCTCGATCATATCGTAGACTATACCATCAATTTCTACAGTGAAATCAAGAGAAAACATGGTAAAGGTCGCGAACGTAGAACCGAAATCCGTAACTTCGACAACATCTCTGCTGTCGCCGTTGCCGCTAATAACGAAAAACTTTACGTCAACAAGGAAGAGAGTTTCATCTGTACTTCTGCAGGTCTCAAAAAAGAACAAAATAAAGACGCATATACCTTTGTATCAGATTGTTCTGACTTGGACGATATCATCGTATTCCGCGAAAACGGAACATTCATGGTTACGAAGTTGCAGCCTAAATGCTTCGTAGGCCCTGAAAAGATTATACACGCTGACGTATTCCATAAGAACGATGACAGAACTGTCTATAATATGGTTTATCGTTCAGGAAAGGCTGGTTCTCCATATTATGTCAAACGTTTCTCTGTCAAAGGTATAACACACGATAAGGACTACGATTTGACCAAAGGTGAGCCAGGTTCAAAAGTCGTTTATTTCTCGGCAAATCCTAATGGCGAGGCTGAAGTCATCAAAGTTATGCTTCGTCCTCAGCCTAAGTTGAAGAAGACTTCCTTCGAATATAACTTCGCAGATCTCGCTATTAAAGGACGTGCAAGTCAAGGTAATAGACTTACTTTACATCCAATCAATAAGATCGTTAAACGTGACGAAGGCGTCTCTACATTGGCGGCTCGCGAGATTTGGTACGATGATACTGTGAAACGTCTCAATGCCGATAAGCGCGGTACTTTAATCGGTGAATTCTCTGGCGATGATAAGATATTGCAGATATTCTCAAACGGCGAATTCCGTCTCACTGGTTACGACCTATCGACTCACTTCGACGACGACATGACACAAATCATGAAGTACGATCCAAGTGCAGTATATTCTGTAATTTATATTGAAGGTGAAACTAAGTTGATGTATATCAAACGTTTTGATATAGACGACGAGACACCGTTGAACAGACGTATTTCATTTATTGGTGAAAACGAAAACGCAAAGTTCTTGATAATGAATATGGATAAGTTGCCACGTCTGTTGCTTTCATTTAATGATAGCGCTTCAGGTAAGCAATATGAAGATGAAGAACTTAACGTTGCAGAATATATTGGTGTTAAGAGCTATAAGGCAAAAGGTAAACGTCTCTCAACACGCGATGTCGCTTCATATACATTCCTTGAACCATTTGAGCCAGAAGAGGAAGAAATTGAAGATGTTGTAGAAGAAACAGTGGATGTAGCAGAAGAGACTATGACAGAAGAAGTCGCTCAAAGCAATAATGAATCTGACGATAATTTCTTCTCTGAAGATGATGGCGTTCAGTTGACTTTATTCGAGTGATTTATGAAACATGCCCTTTATCTTATATTTGTCCTTGTTATAATGTCGTCATGCGTATCTCAAAAGAAGTTCGCATACGACTTTGTAAATAAGTCAAAAGGAGCTGAAGTCGCATTTTATATGCCAGAACGATTGATGAAGGATAATATAAGAGAAGACTGTCAGCCTGAGAATATGGATGATGTGGCTGTAGAAGATGTCTTGGACGTGATAGAAGCGCGTACTAAAATTGTCAATAAGATTGATGATGAAAAGTTTTTGGATATTCTGATTTCATCTTTTGAGGCCACTTTGAAAGATTATGATTTGTCTTTGGTATATTGGGAAGATGAACGCACAGCTCCAGATTCTTTACATTGGGTGGTTGATATGTCGCATATTGAGGTGCTGGAATATACAGAATATGTGTGGGCTTCGTGTGCTCCTGATACAGATTATGAAATATTGCCGGCGGTTGCAGTCAATGTGGCTGCTTGGCTTGATCTGATAAATGGAGACAGGTCGAATCTGCTTTTTGCGGAGCAAAATCTATATGAGCAGATTGAAGATTGTTATTATGCTTTGGATACAGTTAATAATATTGTGCTTAATGCAGAATATCAATATCTTACAATAGAAGATTTTTATGATTTTGCTGTTGTTTTAGGAAAGCTATATGCTGGATACTCCTTCGATTATTTCATGAATGAATATATCAAGAAAGAATTTCAAAAGAGAGGCATGGAATATCCAGAAGACACATATCTCCGCTACGATCCTTACGAAATGTACATTTATTATACAAGAAAAGATAAGCTTGTAAAAATTAATTAGGGGCGCTAGTAGTTAACTTTGCGACCCTTGTGTTTTTGCGAGAGAAAATAAAACACCAAATCACAGTGATTTTTATTCCAATCCTATAGTCTTCTTCGTGCTTAATTCTTTAATCTTAGCCTTCATTTCTGAAGCCTTGACGTCGTAGACTTTGCCGCCTTTTATGATTCTGATGCTTCCTGTCTCTTCTGAAACGACGAGCGCGATGCAGTCGCTGTTTTCAGTGATGCCGATGCCAGCTCTGTGGCGAAGTCCGTAGCTTCCAGGAAGATTGATGTTCTGTGTGATAGGGAGGATACAGCGAGCAGCTTCGATTTTGTTATTTGCAATAACCATTGCACCGTCGTGTAACGGACTGTTCTTGAAGAAGATGTTTTCAAGTAATGGTTTGCTTATGACAGCGTCAATTACAACGCCAGTATCAACGATTTCATTTAGATTGTTTTCCTGAGCCAATAAAATCAATGCGCCTACTTTATCTTGCGACATAGAAGCACAAGCTTCGCAGATGGCGTCAAGGTCAAGGCTTTTTTCTTCTTTATATCTGAAGCCTAAATTTGCGATGAGGTTCTTGAATGCTAATGAAATTTTGGTGTTGCCGATGCCTAAAAGGAATCTTCTTACCTCAGGTTGGAAGATGATAATCAATGCGATAAAACCGACATTGACGAAAGCACCGAGGATGTAACTGAGCAGCTCCATGTTAAGAGCTGTCACTATTTTCAGTCCTAAAATAATGGCGACGATGCCGAAGAAAATCTTGATGGCTGTGGTGCCTTTTACGAGACAATATAATCCGTAAAATAATAAACCAACTAGAAAAATATCCAAGATGTCCCAGATTCGGACTTGTATAAATGCATTTATAAGAAGCTCAGTCATAATAATGATATAATTTAACAACAAAGATAAGAAAAAGACTAAAGACGAAAGGCAAAAGACTAAAGATTTTTTTAGTTAATAGTCAATGGTCAATAGTCAATAGTCAATAGTCAATAGTCAATGGTCAATAGTCAATAGTCAATAGTCAATAGTCAATAGTCAAAGTTCTTTTACAAGTTTCACTGTTTCCACAGCTTCTTTAACATCGTGGACCCTCAAAATGTCAGCGCCGTTTATTAAAGCAATTGTGTTTAAAACGCTAGTCCCGTTAAGAGCTTCTTGAGGTGATGTTTTTAAAGTTTTATAAATCATTGATTTACGGGAAATTCCGATCAGGACAGGAAGATTGTTGACTCTGTAATCTTTAATATTTTTTAACAAATTAAAGTTCTCTTTTTTGCTTTTGTTGAAGCCGATTCCTGGATCTAATATGATTTGAGTTTCACCGAATTCTGATAATTTCTCTATCTGTATTTCAAAAAATGCCTTGACTTTTTTGCTGGCTTCATTCTTGATTATTTCAGAATGAAGATTGTCGAGATTGTTTCCGCTGTGCATTAATATATAAGGTATATGATTTTTGCCTATATAAGGAATCATCTCGTTATCAAAAGTTCCTCCTGAAATATCGTTGATGATGTCGGCTCCGTTGTCTAAAGCATTATGAGCTACGTCTTTACGGAAAGTGTCTATGGAAATGATTGCGTTAGGGAATTCTTTTTTTATCTCAACTAAAGAGGGTAGAAGGCGACGATTTTCTTCTTCTGAAGAGATTATTTCCATGCCAGGACGTGAAGAAAACGCTCCTATGTCTATAATATCAGCTCCTTCTGTTAACATTTTTTCACAATGTTTCAAAATTTCATTGATGTTGTTATGGGTGCCGCCGTCAAAAAATGAGTCTGGTGTCAGGTTTAAAATACCCATGACGAGAGGTCTGTCCCATGAAAAAAAATGCTCTCCGATCTTCAATTTCATAGCAAAAAATGTTTATCTTTACGTTCTTAAAATATTGATTGTTTTATTCAAAGCTTAAAACAATTTTATTTACAAAAATAAAAAAATATTACGATGAAAGATACACAAAATCAATTTAAAAAGGTCGTTGAACAATGTACTGAGATTTTTACTAAAAAGATGATGGATTACGGCGTCGCATGGCGTATCATGAGGACAACTTCAGTCACCGACCAGATATTTATCAAAGCTAATCGTATCAGAAGTCTTCAAACAAAGGCAGAACGTCTTGTCAATGAAGGAATAGAACCGGAATTTATTGGTATCATTAATTATTCTGCTATGGCTATCATTCAATTACGTCTCGGTGTTGTTGATCAGCCAGACCTTGAACCAGAAAAGGCTGCTGAACTCTATTCTGGTGTACTTCAAGAAGCATTCGACTTGATGCAATGCAAAAATCACGATTATGACGAAGCTTGGAGAAGTATGCGTGTCAGTTCAATGACAGATTTGATTTTGATGAAACTTTTGAGAATTAAAGAGATAGAAGATCATGATGGTAAGACAATAATTTCAGAAGGTTTGGATGCAAACTATTTCGATATCATCAATTATGCTGTCTTCTGTATGATTTTATTATCTGAACAAGCTGAGAAATAATATGAAAAAAGACTACACAAAATCAGGATTCCTTTCATTTGCAATTACGATTTGGGCGTTGATATGTGCTGTCTTAGTCGGATTTTTTCCAAATTTTTCATGGTTGTTGTTGACAGCAATCGTATTTCCGATTTTTGCGGCATTGCTTTTTAATGGTTTTTACAATAAATCAGGTTTGGCATTATGCCGTTTTTTAGTCGGTGCGTTGTTTGTATTCAGTAGCTTTACCAAAGGCGTTGACCCTCTTGGCACTAAATACAAAATGCTTGATTATTTCATCGCTTATGACATACAATGGCTTAATGAATTGGCATTGCCTCTAGCGATAATAATGATAATGGCAGAATTTATTGTAGGTATTTGTTTGATGCTAAATCTTTTACCGCGCCTCGCTACGCTCGGCGCTTCGCTGCTGATGCTGTTCTTCACTGTTACTACTTTCTTCGACGCTATATATAATCTTGTCCCTGACTGTGGCTGCTTCGGAACAGCAATCAAAATGAGCAATTGGCAGACTTTCTTTAAGAATCTTATAATCATTTCGATATTAATTCCTCTTATATTTAATAATAAAACTCTTGTAAATAAAAGAGTTACTATATTAGGACAGACTTTGTTCACATTCATCTTCATGGGAATGTTCATCGGATTTGAGGTTTATAACGTACGTCATCTTCCTGTGATAGATTTTATGGAATGGAAAGTGGGTAAGGATATGAAACCTGTTGAAAGTGAAGAGCCTGCTGATATTTATCTTACATTTAAAAATATTGAGACAGGTGAAGAACAGGAATATCTTTCGCCTAATTATCCTTGGAATGACTCTATTTGGATGTCGCAATGGGAATTCGTTTCTCAAAGACAAGAGGGTGGTGGCCAGTCTTTTGGATTTTCTATATTAGATGAAAATGGCGACGATTACACAGATCTTCTTTTTGATTCAGAAAATCTCTTTGTTTTTGTTGCACCATATCTCGATGAAATGACAGAAAAAGACATCAATGAATGTCAGCGTATTTACGACTTTGCTAACGAAAACGGATTCAATTATTTATGGATTACATCAGTCAATCCGGAATACGTTTATGAATTGCAGGGCAAATATTATATGTTCGATGAAGTTTATTACGGCGACGAACTTGAATTGAAGTCGATGGTGCGCTCAAATCCAGGATTGATGCTTATGGATAATGGCGTTATCTTGGATAAGTGGAGCAAAATTGATTTCCCTTCTCAAGAATATTTGAACTCTAAAATTCTAAAATTCTAGAATTCTAAATTCTAAAAAAATGACATCATATATCATCAGGAAAATATTATATGGTTTAGCAGTCCTCTGGGGTGTTGTGACCCTAGTGTTCTTCCTTTTTAATATTGTTCCTGGTGATCCTGTCAGGATGATGCTCGGTCAGCGTGCCGATGAAGCTGATGTCCAGGCGATAAGAGAAGAACTCGGCTTGAATCAAAGCGTTTTTAAGCAATATACAGATTATCTTAATGATTTGTCACCGATTTCTTTTTATGAAAATGAATGTGCAGAAAGAAAATACGACAACTTCAAATCGTATTGTGTCATTGCGAAAGTCGGCGATGTCGATGTACTTTTAAAGACACCTTATTTAAGATATTCATATCAGAGCAAAAGGGCGGTAGGAACAATATTGTCGGAAGCATTTCCTAACACATTGATATTAGCGTTTGTAGCAATAGCCTTTGCTTTGGTAGTTGGTGTTTTTATTGGAGTCTTGGCAGCCGTTGTGAACACCGATTTCGTAAATAAGCTGACATTGTTTATCACGACTATAGGAATGTCGCTGCCCTCGTTCTTTGCGGCGATATTAGTTGCCTGGCTGTTCGGTTATGTCTGGGAGTCATTCACGGGATTAAGCATGACTGGTAATCTTTATTCTGTTGACGATTACGGCAATGGCGCATATTTAGATTTAAAAAATCTTATACTTCCTGCATTTACATTAGGTCTCAGACCTTTAGCTGTTGTTGTAGAACTAACAAGAACTTCATTATTAGAAGCAATGTCGATGGATTATATACGCACTGCCCGAGCTAAAGGTTTGAAGCAATGGCGTGTCGTTACGGTTCATGCCTTAAGAAACGCAATGACGCCAGTCGTGACTGCTATTTCAGGATGGTTCGCATCTCTGCTGGCAGGAGCCGTATTCGTGGAATATGTCTTCGACTGGAAAGGAATCGGCGTCATCATCGTCGACGCCCTCGATACCTTCGACTTCCCTGTGATAATGGGGGCAGTTCTTTTAATAGGATTTATGTTAATAATAATTAATATCGTAGTTGATATTATTTACGGTATTTTGGATCCTAGGGTGAGGGTTTATTGATAATTAACAATTAACGGTTTACAAATCGTGAAATATTGTTTGATTTTTTGTTGATATTTTCGTTTTATCGTATTCTTTTTTCCATAATTTTTTCATAAATTTGCAATATTGATTTAAGTAAAAATAACAATAAAATTAGATATAATATGAGAAGAAAAATCGTTGCAGGAAACTGGAAAATGAACCTTGATTTCCAAGAAGCTCAAGACCTTGTAGAAAATATTGCTAACCTTTGTGAAGATAAACAACCTGATTGCGATATCGTTATTTGTCCTCCTTATTTATATTTAGAAATGGTGACAGATATGGCAGACGATACACAGTTGTTCTACGTTGGCGCACAAAACGTAAATGAAAACGAATCGGGTGCTTACACAGGTGAAGTTTCAGCTAAAATGCTTGATTCTCTTGGAACAAACTTCTGCATCGTGGGTCATAGCGAAAGAAGAAAATATTTCAATGAAGATAACGCAGTTCTCGCTGCTAAAATCAAAAAACTCCTTGAATACCAAATCGTTCCTATCTATTGCGTAGGCGAAGTCCTCGAAGAAAGAGAAGCTAACACTCACTTCGATGTCATTAAGAAACAAGTTGAAGAAGCTCTCTTCAATCTCGATGTTGCTGACATGGAAAATATCGTCATCGCTTACGAACCAGTTTGGGCTATCGGTACTGGCAAGACTGCAACTCCTGCACAAGCAGAGGAAGTTCATAAGTTTATCCGCACTCTCATAGCTGAGAAATATGGCGAAGAAATTGCAAATCAATTGCGTATCCTTTACGGCGGTAGCTGCAACGCAAAGAACGCTGCAGAATTGTTTGCACAACCAGACATCGACGGCGGCCTCATCGGTGGCGCATCTCTTAAAGCAGAAGATTTCGTAAGTATCGCAGTTCAAGCTTCTAAATAATCGACTATGAATTATTACGCTTGCTCGTTTAATAACCCAGAAAACGAAAACTTAAAAGATATGTTCATGGAACTGCTCGGATCAATCGGATTCGACAGTTTCATGGATACTGAGGACGGTTTCGAGGCTTATTGCCAAGAACCTGCTTTCAATGAAGAGAACCTCAACGACATTATGCAGATGGAACAGTTCGCAAATGTCAAATTGTTGAAAAAGGAACTCATCCCAGACCAAGACTGGAATGCTACATGGGAGGCATCTTACGAACCTGTCATTATCAACGAGTTCTGCAGAATCAGAGCTCCGTTCCATAAGGTTGAAGGTTCTTATAAATATGACCTCATTATCGAACCTAAAATGTCGTTCGGAACAGCTCATCACGAGACAACTTCACAAATCATCGAGCTCATGCTTAAGTCTGATTTTACAGGACTTGACCTCCTCGATATGGGTTCTGGTACAGGCGTGCTAGCTATCTTGGCAAAGAAACTCGGTTCTGCTATGACAGTGGCGATAGACAATGACGAGTGGGCTTACAGAAACGCTCTCGATAACATCCGCCTTAATGATGAAAACGACATCATCGTTGAACTCGGTGACGCCAGTTCTTTAAATGACAGACAATTTGACGTTATTCTCGCTAATATCAACAGAAACATTCTTCTCAGAGATATGAAAGAATATGTGAAATGTCTTGTCGATGGTGGTAAGATTTTCTTCAGCGGTTTTTACGAGGAAGACTTGGTTCTCATTACAAAAGAAGCGGAACGTCTTGGCTTGACATATTCTAATCATGTGACGAAAAACAACTGGACAGCAGCCGTTTTTGTTAAATGATTTGTGGATAAAAAATGTCAAAAAAAGAATTTTTTTTGAAAATAAATTGTAATTTTACAAACTGAAAAATACGTAAGATATGAAATTTATACTTTCAAGTTTAAAATTATTAAAAGCAGTTCAATCACTTGCAGGTGTTATCAATTCAAGTAACACATTGCCGATATTAGATGATTTCTTGTTCAATATTTCAGATAATGAATTAAGAATCACTGCTTCAGATTTGGAAACAACAATGATTGTGACAATTCAACCTGATTTGGTTGAAGGTGTTGGTGAGGTGACAATTCCAGCTCGTTTACTTATAGATATTTTGAAAAACTTACCTGATATTCCAGTTTCTTTCAATATTGATGAAGCAACATTGGCTATAGAAATCACAACAGGTGAGGGCCGCTATAAAATGGTAGGTCATAAGAGCGATGAGTTCCCACAAGTTCCAGTGTTGGAAGATGCTTCAAAATGGGAAATCCCAGCTGACGTACTCGCTTGCGGCTTTGAAAAAACAGTGTTCGCTACAGGTAACGACGAAATTCGCCCTGTGATGACTGGTGTATTTATGGAAATGACAAACAACGGTCTTAACTTCGTCGCAACAGACGCTCATAAACTCGTTCGCTACAGAAGATTGGATATCAAGACTGATGTGCTTGCATCATTCATCGTTCCTAAAAAGCCTATCAACCAGTTGAAAACCGCTTTGTCAGGAAAAGCTGATGAAACAGTCATCGTTGAATTCAACAAGACAAATGCTTCTTTTACAATGACTGGATTCAAATTGGTCTGCCGTCTCATCGATGGTAAATATCCTAACTACGAAGCTGTTATTCCAAAGTCAAATCCAAATAAGTTGACTATAGACCGTCAGTTGTTATTATCAGCAATACGTCGTGTGGCTATCTTCTCAAGCAAGGCAACACATCAAATCCGTTTCAAAATCACTGGTCAAGAACTTACTTTGACAGCTGAAGACCTTGATTACTACAACGAAGCAAAAGAACGTCTTTCATGTAATTATGAAGGCAATGATATGGAAATCGGTTTCAACTCACGTTTCTTCCAAGAAATGTTAGGAAACCTCAGCCAGACAGAAATATTGTTAGAAATGTCGGCTCCAAATAGAGCAGGTCTCATTATCCCAGTCGACAATCAAAATGCTGACGAAGACATCTTGATGCTTTTGATGCCAGTGATGTTGAATTAAGACAACAGACTGTAGACAATAGTCATAGTCCGCAAAATACATGTAGAGGCGCATAATTATGCGCCTCTTTTTTTATACACGAAATGACATGAAAAAAACGAAATTTCATTGAGGAAGAAAGGGAGGTGAATGATTGTTGAGCCCTGAAAGGGCGAGACAAATATAGGATAAGGCAACGCCTTGTTAAATCAAAAAAAGGTCGTTCAGATGAACGACCTTTTTAGTGTTATTTCGTGATTTTTAGTGAATCAAATCTTTGGACCAGCAGCTACTAATGCTTTGCCAGCTTCGTTGTTAGTGAATTTTTCGAAGTTCTTGATGAAACGTGATGACAAATCTTCTGCTTTTTCGTTCCATTCTTCAGGAGCTGCGTATGTGTCGCGTGGATCCAAAATGTCGGTGTTTACGCCTGGCAATGATGTTGGAACTTTGAAGTCAAAGTAAGGAATTGTCTTTGTTTCTGCATTGTCAATAGAACCATCCAAAATAGCATCGATGATAGCGCGTGTGTCTTTGATAGAGATACGTTTGCCAGTTCCGTTCCAGCCAGTGTTGACCAAATAAGCTGTGGCATTATTCTTTTCCATTTTCTTGACTAATTCTTCGGCGTATTTCGTTGGGTGTAATGAAAGGAATGCTGCTCCGAAACATGCTGAGAATGTAGGAGTTGGTTCTGTGATGCCACGTTCTGTACCTGCTAATTTTGCGGTGAAACCAGACAAGAAATAATATTTTGTTTGTTCTGGTGTTAAGATTGAAACTGGAGGCAACACGCCGAATGCGTCGGCTGACAAGAAGATGACTTTCTTAGCAGCAGGAGCTTTTGACACAGGTTTTACGATGTTTTCGATATGATAGATAGGGTAGGAGACGCGAGTGTTTTCTGTGACGCTCTTGTCCTTAAAGTCGATTTTGCCGTTTTCATCGACGGTGACGTTTTCCAACAAGGCGTTTCTCTTGATAGCGTTGTAGATGTCTGGTTCGCTTTCTTTGTCGAGGTTGATGACTTTTGCATAGCAGCCGCCTTCAAAGTTGAAGATGCCGTCGTCATCCCAGCCGTGTTCGTCGTCGCCAATCAAAGCTCTCTTTGGATCTGTTGACAATGTTGTCTTGCCTGTTCCTGAAAGTCCGAAGAAGATTGCAGTTTCGCCTTTTTCGTTGGTATTAGCAGAACAGTGCATAGCAGCGATGCCTTTCAATGGCAATAAGTAGTTCATGATTGAGAACATACCTTTTTTCATTTCGCCGCCGTACCATGTATTCAAAATGATTTGTGCTTTTTCTGTTAAGTTGAAAGCTACGGCAGTCTCTGAATTAAGACCTAATTCCTTGTAATTCGAGACTTTTCCTTTAGATGCGGTATAGACAACGAAGTCAGGTTCGCCGAAGTTGGCAAGTTCTTCTTCTGAAGGACGTACGAACATATTCTTTACGAAATGAGCTTGCCATGCAACTTCCATGATGAAACGGATTTTTAAGCGAGTGTTTTCATTTGCTCCTGAAAAAGCATCCATGACATAAAGTCTCTTTCCGCCGTTTAACTCGTTGAGAGCTAATTTTTTCAATTCGCCCCAAACTTCTGGAGAGATAGGCTTGTTGTCATTTTTGTATTCTTCTGAAGTCCACCAAACAGTGTCGCGACTTACGTCGTCCATGACGAAATATTTGTCCTTAGGAGAACGACCTGTATAAATTCCAGTCATTACGTTGACAGCACCGAGTTCTGTGTTGACGCCTTTGTCGTAACCTGTCAATGATGGATCCATTTCTGCTTCATATAATTCTTCGTAAGATGGATTATATATGATTTCCTCTACGTCTGTTATTCCGTAAGACGCTAAAGATTTTCTGATTTCTTCAATGTTTTTAGCCATAATTATTTATTTTTGATGGACACAAAGATAATAAATATAAATTTGAAAATGGATAAACAAAATGAAAATATTATTTATTTTTTCGAAAAAAAAGTCGTAAATTTGTACGAGACTTTTTTCTAAATTAGAATGCTTACAAGATTGCTTTTTTATCTGATTTTTTATCCTTTATCAGTATTACCTTTATTCGTTTTATATTTAATAGCCTTGCCGTTGTATATGATTTTACGTTATGTGTTATCATATAGGAAAACAATTATTGACAATAATTTGTTGAGGTCATTCCCAAATTTAGATTTGAAATCAATAAGGAAGTTGAGAAATGAGTTTTACTGGCATCTTACACAAATAGGTGTTGAGATGATGAAAATGATTTCAATGTCGAGAAAAAACGTTATGCGACGTTATTATTGCTCAAATCCAGAAGTTGTTAATAAATTTTATGAAGAAGGCAAGAGCGTTGTCTTGATGTCGAGTCATTATAACAATTGGGAATGGATGGTTTTGAGCCTCGATATGCAGTTTAAGCATCACGGAATAGGAGTGGGAGCGCATAATACGAATAAGGCGTTCGAGAAACTTATAAATCGTGCCAGAACTCGTTACGGCACTGAGGTCGTTTTCCATGATAATGTACGAGAAGTGATGGCATACCACGAAACGAATCATATTCCAGCAGCATATATGCTTCTATCAGACCAAAATCCAAGTATTCCTAAACGTTGTTATGTGACTAATTTCCTGAATCAGAAAACCGGTTTTCTCAGAGGTGCTGAAGGTTTTGCAAGAAAATATGACTTGCCTGTATTATATTATAAGGTGATAAAAGAAAAGTTAGGACGTTATCGCATTGACGTTGAAGTTATCTGCGAGTCTCCTTCTGAATTGCCAGACGGCGCTATTATGCAACGCTATACAGAGCTTTTAGAAGATACAATAAAATCAAATCCTCCTTACTGGCTCTGGAGCCACCGCCGATGGAAACATAATTTCGATGATGCACCAATGGGAAATCAATGAACAGAACTAAGAACCAAGAACTAAGGCTATTGGCTAAAAAGTTCAATAACCTTAGCTCAAAAGCCTTAGTTTAAAAGATCTCCACCAAGCATTCGTCCAAATCCTTGCTGATTTGTTCTTTATCTAAATGTTGTCCGATGAAGACAATCTTTGCCATTCTGTCGCCGTATTTCTCGTCCCAATCATTCATGATTGTAGGGTCGTTGCGCATCAATTCTTCTAACTCGTCTTGTGGTGCAGTGGCAAACCAAAGTCCTGCTTCTGTCAATTTCTTCTGAACACCAGCTTGTTCAAATAGATATGTCATGTCAGGATTGTCGCTGAAATAACAAATTCCTTTCGCTCTGATGACGTTTTCTGGCCATCTTGAAGTCACGAATCTGTCGAATTTATTTGTGTCGAACGACTGACGTCTGTAATATACAAAAGTGCTGATGCCGTATTCATCGCCGTGGCTGTGTCCGTGATGATGGTGATGATGACAAGGACAATTCTCATCGTGACATTCCTCACCATCGTGATGATGATGTTCGTGATGATGTTCATGATGATGTTCATGATGATGTTCATTTTCTTCAATATGACGAATCCATCCTGCAGCAGCAGCGATTTTATAATATTCGAATTTATTAGTGTTGATGATTTTTTCTAAATCAATGTTGGTGTAATCGCATTCTATTATCTCTACGCCAGGTTGTAAGTTATTGATAATAGCCTTGATTTTATTCAAGTCTTCGCGACTTACTTCAGAAGCTTTGTTGAGAAGCACTATGTTACAGAATTCAATCTGTTGAATTACGAGATTAGCAATATCTTCTTCCTCGATTACGTTTTTGTCTAATTTATTGCCGCATTCAAATTCGCTTTTCATTCTCAAAGCATCGACAACAGTTACGATACAGTCTAATTTTGGAAGTCCGTGGATGCTGTATTTCTCGTCCATATTAGGAATAGAGGCAATGGTCCGAGCGATTGGTTCTGGTTCGCAGATGCCGCTGGCTTCAATGACGATATAATCGAATTTGCCCGACTTGACGATGTCGCTGAGCTGTTCCACCAAGTCGAATTGAAGAGAGCAGCAGATGCAGCCGTTTTGCAGAGCTACGAGGCTGTCGTCTTTTTGGTCAACGACGCCGCCTTTTTGGATGAGAGCAGCGTCAATGTTTATTTCACCGATATCGTTGACGATAACAGCGAATTTGATACCTTTTTTATTTGTTAGTATATTATTAACTAATGTTGTTTTTCCGCTTCCGAGATAACCGGTAAGGAGTAAAATTGGTGTTTCGTTCATGTGATATGCTTATTTAAAAATAGAGACGCAATATAAACTGCGTCTCTATATGAAAGTTTTATTTTAGAAATATTTCTTATTTCTTTCTGTCAGCTTTGATAGCAGCTTGAGCAGCAGCTAATCTAGCGACAGGAACGCGGAATGGAGAACATGAAACGTAGTTGAGACCTGTGTTGTAGAAGAATTCTACTGATGCTGGGTCGCCACCGTGTTCACCGCAAACACCGCATTTCAAGTTGTTTCTTGTTGAACGGCCACGTTCTACACCTAACTTAACTAATTGACCAACACCTTCTTGGTCTAATGTGTTGAATGGGTCAGCTGGGATGATTTTTTCTTCTAAGTATGTGCCAACGATAGCGTTAACGTCGTCACGAGAGAAGCCGAATGTCATCTGTGTTAAGTCGTTTGTACCGAATGAGAAGAATTGAGCTACTTCTGCGATTTGGTCAGCAACTAATGTAGCGCGTGGAATTTCAATCATTGTACCGTAGAGGTAATCGATTGTTAAACCGTATTGTGCTTCAACTTCTGCTTTAACTCTTTCAGCGATAGCTTTTTGATTTTTCAACTCGTTAACGTTGACTGTAAGAGGAACCATGATTTCAAGACGTGGGTCGTTACCTTCTTTCATCAATTGAGCTGTAGCTTCGAATAAAGCGCGGAATTGTGTTTCTGTGATTTCTGGATAAACGATACCGAGACGTACACCGCGTAAGCCCATCATTGGGTTAACTTCGTGTAAAGCTTCGATGCGTTTTTGTAATTCTTTGAGATCCATGCCACGGCTTTCAGCGAGTTCTCTTTGTTTGTCTTCTGTATGAGGTACGAATTCGTGTAATGGAGGGTCCATAAGACGGAATGTCAATGGTTTGCCGTCCATAACTTTCAAAGTACCTTTAGCTGTTTCGCGGATGTATGGTTCGAGTTCTGCTAAAGCTGCAACGCGTTCTTCTGTTGAGTTAGCAAGAATCATGTTACGTAATTTAGCGAGAGGTTCTTCGCTGTTTTCGCCGTAGAACATGTGTTCGATACGGAAGAGACCAATACCTTCAGCGCCGAAGTCGATAGCTTTTTGAGCGTCTTTTGGAGTATCAGCATTTGTGCGAACACCCATTTTACGGTATTTGTCAACTAATTGCAT
>JAZLAL010000002.1:0-6236 GCA_045613185.1 Bacteroidales bacterium
CTTCTTGTGTGATTTCCATTTCTTCAGAGTCGGTCTTATGTTTTGTGAGGTCTTCTACTTCGATGTCGCGGAAGTTACCCACGCCAGTGTGGAGTGTGAGTTCAGCGAATTGCACGTCGCGGAGTTCGAGGTGTTTCATGAGCGACTTGCTGAAGTGCATGCCAGCTGTTGGTGCTGCCACTGCGCCTTCGTGTTTAGCGAAGACAGTCTGATAGTTTTCTGCGTCTTCTGGTTCCACTGGTCTTTGGATTTCCACAGGAAGTGGAGTATTTCCTAAGTCTGTTATAGTCTTTTTGAATTCTTCGTGAGTGCCGTCGAACAAGAAACGTAATGTTCTACCGCGTGATGTGGTGTTATCGATGACTTCAGCTACGAGGTCGTCGTTTTCACCGAAATATAATTTGTTACCGATACGGATTTTACGAGCTGGATCCACGAGTACGTCCCAGAGACGGCTTTCGTGATTGAGTTCGCGGAGCAACATCACTTCAATCTTTGCTCCAGTCTTTTCCTTTTCGCCATAAAGACGAGCTGGGAAAACCTTAGTGTTGTTAAGAACGAAAACGTCGCCTGCGTCAACATAATCCAAGATATCTTTAAAAGTACGATGTTCGATGGAACCATCTTTACGATTAACAACCATCAAACGAGATTCATCTCTGTTTTTTGCTGGATGTTGAGCAATGAGATCTGCAGGAAGGTTAAATTTGAATTGAGATAACTTCATTTATATAATGATTTTATGTTATTTTTTGCGAAAGTCACAAATATAATATCAGAATGAAGTTTTGTCAAGACCTTTTTATAAAAAAATTACAATATTATGAACTAAGACCGTTGACCATTGACCATTGACCATTGACCATTGACCGTTGACCATTGACCGTTGACTGTTGAGACGCCACAGGGGTGACGTCTCTAGTATGACCTATGAACCTTGGTGTTTCGATGTCTTAAAAAAACCTCATACCCTCAATTCCTCAACTCCTTAGTTCCTCAATTCCTCAATTCCTCAACTCCTAATTAACAAATCCCCTTCTTTAATCCAGTTCATCTTTCTGAATATCTCGCCGAATATCCATGTCAGGATTGCTGGAAGCACGAAGCAAATCAATAATATTCCGAGCCACATTTTAGTTCCGCCTTCAGGCATCGCTGTTATGACGCCGAAAGGTCCGACGAGTCCGCATGTTCCCATGCCGGCACCGATGGGCACGTTTTCGAGTTGAAACACACAAGTGGATATTGGTCCGGTGATGGCTGCTGCCAATGTTGGAGGAATCCATGTAAGAGGATTTTTTATGATGTTAGGCATCTGCAACATTGATGTTCCTAAGCCTTGAGAGATGAGTCCGCCCCAGCGGTTTTCCTTGAACGACATCACTGCGAAACCCACCATCTGAGCGCAGCATCCTGCTGTTGCCGCACCCGCTGCTATTCCAGAAAGACCGATGGCGATACATAACGCAGCGCTGCTGATAGGAAGTGTCAACGCCATTCCGACGGAGACGGAGACTATTATTCCCATGAGGAAAGGACGCAGCTCTGTGGCGTTTTCGATGAATTTTCCGAAAGCCTCCATGAAGGCGTTGATGCCAGGACCGACGAACATCGCGAGGAGCACGCCGCTGATTATCACGACAGATGGAGTGACGAGGATGTCGACTTTAGTCTCTTTGGATACCATCTTTCCGAGTTCGGTGCTGATGACAGTAGCGACATAAGCTCCGACGGGACCGCCTAATGCGTTGCCCGCGATGCCGCATACTGTTGCAGAGAACAACACCAGTGAAGGCGCATGTAGCGAATATGCTATTGCGACACCTATCGCGGCGCCGGTAGCCTGCTTCGCATATTTCGCGATTTCTAATAATATCGGGAGATTTAACTTATCACCTAAAGTGGTGAAAATCGTTCCTATCAATAATGAAGCGAACAGACCGAAAGCCATCGCGCCGAGAGCATCGAGGAAATAAGCCTTCGCTGTGATATTGACTTCTTTCTTCTGAAGAAAATCTTTGAATTTCATGGAATTATTTATAATGCCATGAGCATTGAGCTATGAGCCACGAGCATTTATCGACTGCTCATCGCTCAGAGCTCATCGCTCAGAGCTGTTTAACGAACCTCTCATACCAGTCCTCGCCGAAACGACGAATCATAGGACCTTTCAAGAATTTATATAAAGGAATACCTTCTTTCTCGCCCTTACGTTTGGCTGGAACGCAGACGCTCCATTCGTGGTAGTTGACATAAATGAAACCGTTTTTCTCTTCAAGGCGTATTGGATAAAGGTGGCAGCTTATTGGTTTCCAGAAGTCTATCTTTCCTTCGAGATAAGCTTTTTCTATAGCGCATAATGCCGTGCCGTTTTCATGGAAATATACGAAAGCACATTCTTCGTCGTTGATGAGACGTGTGACGAGCGCACCTTTTTCGTCATAGTCATAGACATCGTTATTCTCCACAGCCTCAATGCCTTCAGGACGCATATAAGGTTTTATCTCTTCGAGATATTCCTCAATAAGACCTACCTCATCAGGTTCGAGGGGAGCGCCAGCGTCGCCAGCAATACAACATTCACCTTTGCATCTTGCGAGGTGACAACAAAAACGAGCATTGATGAACTCGTCAGTGACTATTACATTATCAACTATTACCATAAAAAATCTTCTAAAATTTCATTATGAATTGAGAATGCAAAATTACATTTTTTCAAAGATAAAACAATACTCCTAACTCCTAATTCCTAACTAAAAAGACTATAATCATTAATCTAATTTTAATGAAGAAAAATGACACACAGAATATAGAGGAACATTTATCATCCAATCCTGATCGGCATATCCAAGCATAGAAAATCTGCAAGCTTTAAGACTAGGATTATCATTTATAAACTGTCGTAAAGAACGAGCTCTTACATTGACTTCAGCTTTCACTTCAATAGGAACAATCTTATTTTCATGTTGTATGATGAAATCTATTTCTGCAGGAGATCTGTCGCTACTCCAATAATAAGGTTTCATATTCTGACATATAAGTTGCTGAAGAACATATTCTTCTGCGAAAGCACCTTTATATTCAACAAAGACATTGTCGCCGATAAGCATTTCTGCAGCAGGCACATCACACATGCAAGCAAACAATCCCAAATCAAGAAGAAACAATTTGAATGCTGAGATGTCTTCATAAAACTTTATCGGCATCTTGGCTTCTTTGATTCTATTGACTTTATGTACTATGCCAGCATCTATAAGCCACTGTATCGCAAGTTCGTATTCAGAAGCGCGCGCACCATTTTTAACTACGCCGTAAATAAATTTCTTATTCTCTTTAGACAATTGAGACGGAAGAGAATCAAGTACTTGACCAATCTTAACCGATTCTGTTTTTGTAGTATGCTTTGAAATGTCATTACGATACGCTTTCAATATATTACTTTGAATAGTTCTCACCTGAGCGAGATCTTTATATTTACAATAAGAATCCACTGCCTCAGGCATTCCCCCGACATAGTAATATTGTCTAAGAAATTCTATAAACTTTGTACTTAACGAATCTATCAATGACCAATCTTGAGTGTCCAAGATTTTTCTAAACTGTTCTTGTCCAATTGCATCGAGGAATTCGGTGAAATTCATCGGATGCATATCAATCATATCAACTTTACCAACAGGAAAAGATGTACCTTGATTCAGTGTTATTCCTAATAAGGAACCAGCCACCATAATATGATAATTAGGAGCTTCTTCGTAAAAATATTTTAACAGATGAAGTCCTCGAGGTATCTGTTGTATCTCATCAAAAATAATAAGAGTCTTATTTTCTTTAATATTAATTCCAGAAATTGCCTGAAGGCCTAACAAAATACGATCAATATTGTAATCATCAGACAATAGTTTTTCCATCCTACTTTCGTTGTCACAATTTATATAAACAACCTCCTCATACTCGTTTTTCCCGAATTCACGCATTATCCACGTCTTTCCCACCTGTCTAGCACCAGTAATTATCAATGGCTTACGATTGAGATTATTCTTCCATAATAATAATTTACTATATATTTCTCTCCTCATAATGCAATATTTTTTTATGCAAAATTACACTTTTTCGAGGATAAAACAAGCATATTATTACATTTTTTCGAAGATAAAATAAGGTTATTATCACACTTTTTCGAAGACAAAACAACACTCCTAACTAAAAAGACACATCAACAATCCATTTTTTATTTCATAGGTATTGTCGACACGTCTCTACTTAGTATCTCTGCGTCTCTGTGACTTTGCGTCTCTAAACCTCCAGACATCTCAGCATTGAAACGCCGCCGTAATGTGTTATGTTGTCGTGAATCATTCGTGGGACGAGCAGCAAGGTCTTGCAATCGGATTTCTCGTGCCACACGAGATTGTTTTCTTCTTTGTATTTGTAAGTCTGTTCAAGAGACCATCTTTTGGTTTTGGCAAGTGTGTCGAAAGCGAGATTATGCAGCACCGAGCGTTCATTCTGTTGCAATCGCAGAAGCTCGTTGCGGCCGATGTCTTCGTATCGCAAAACGACTTCCTCCCAAGCCAGTTCGTCGAAGACAGGCTCGCCTTCTTGGAATAGGATTCCATTTTTAACTTTATAAAAATCTAGAATTTTTCTCCACGTCATTCCATCAGGATTGCTATACATATTCCTTTCCGGAACCAAGTTGTTATCTGGCATCCAGATAGAATTGCCAGCCTCTTCCGACCATTTCCCATTAGATCTTGGGATGTTGTTATAACCTTTGTTGGAATATTTTATCTCGAAGTAAGCGTCGAGACTGTTTTGTACTGAGATAGGAAAAGTATGAAAGATACGGTCTTTCTCTTTCATCTCAGCATCAGTGTCATCAGAAGAGATAGCGACTATCTCAGCAATACGCTTGACAGCCGCTATCTTATCTGAAATATAAGAATTGGTATTTGTTAAGGTCTTTAATAAGGATAACATTTATTATTATAAACCAATTTGTTCTTTTATCAGATTATAGTTAGCGATTTCATTAGGATGAATTTCTCCGTCAACTTCTATCAACTTAACGATAAATTCTGATAAGACTTTCTTGATTTCTGTTTGTTCTACCTCGTTAAAACCATCTAACAAATCTCTTGTCATTTGGATTATTGTCTCCAATGATACTTTCTCATTGACACTTCCCAAAATGATTTGTTTTATTTCTATAGCTAAACCGCCTTCACCTTGTTCTAAGTTAACGACGAAGTTTTCAATAAACTCTTGTTCACGTGTTTCATAAACTCCGTCACAATTTGCAAAGAACACTCCAATCTTTGCACAAAGAACCTGCATTTGTTGTATTTTATCCATAATATAAATTTGTTTAATTTGTTTAATTTGTTTTAGTAGTAGGAAATATAGGAATACTGCTGATAGCTATCTTCACAACAATACCACTAACAACTTCTGCTAATTTACTCTTATTCATAATTTTAAATCTTAAAAGTTATACTATTTAGCAAGATCCCCGAGTATCTTAAGTGCCGTCAGAGCTACGGCTGTTACACCAACTAAAGCGGCACCTTTTTTATTTCTGTCAGCTGTTTGTATTGCATCTTTATATCCATCAAGATTATTTCCACCATATTTAGAAACATTTCCCATAATTTTAATTTTTAAATGTTAAACAATATTTATTTTATTATTTTACTTTCAAAACTTCCAAATCTGATGTGTTAAGTATATTTGCCTTAACGGCATCAATGCCATATATTCTCATAAAAGCATCCGCAACCAATTGTCCTCTATTGCTTGTCAAAGGATTAACACCTGTTGTTACAACTTCTACAGTCATATCAGGTTCTACCATTATGCCATTGCAAATCTTTCTCCTTTTTGTTGTTATTCTCCATTGCGCCATGATGATTATATATTAACAAGATTCAACAATTTGTTTTTTTGCAAACATAGAAACAAAATTAATTCATCAAAATTCCAATTCGTTCCAAATCATTCCAAATTATGCCACGAAAAACATACAACTTTTACACAATATTTTATTTGTTATTTTTGCAAAAAACAATAGCACTTGTGATGGGAAATGAATTTTATATCGAGAAATTAAAGCAAATGTTGAAGACCAAATTCGGTCGCGATATGGAGACTCCTGCAGATTTTTCCGATTTAAGTGACGACATTAGAGACAAACTGAAATGCAATACAATGAGCGCGACAACTTTAAAGCGCTTGTT
>JAZLAL010000003.1:0-18549 GCA_045613185.1 Bacteroidales bacterium
AGAAGCTTGCCAAGGCGGTAAATACGCTTGCGAATTCTATCTCGACGCTAAAGAAAAATGCTATATCGACGAAGCTGGCGCAGCTAACTTCTTCGCTATCAAAGATAACACATACATCACTCCATTGTCAACATCAATCCTTCCTTCAATCACAAACAAGAGCTTGATGTTCTTAGCAGAAAAAATGGGTATGAAAGTAGAACGTCGTCCAATCCATGTTGACGAACTCGCTACATTTGAAGAAGCAGGCGCTTGCGGTACAGCAGCTGTTATCAGCCCAATCTCACGCATCGATGACTTAGACAACAATAAATCATATGTCTTCGGCGATGGCAAACCAGGTCCACAAAGCGAAAAATTATACAACAGACTTCGTGGCATCCAAACAGGTGCAGAAGCAGACGAATACGGCTGGATTACAATGGTAGAAGGTTGCTAATAAATCTTCTTACATAAATATAAAAAGAGACGTCATTTAATGGCGTCTCTTTTTTTTGAAAAAAAACTTAAATGCTTTGTCAAAATTTCTTGATTTAAGTGTATATTTGTAAACTGAAAAAAATGTTTTAATAAATAAAGACTATTCTATGAAAAAGCTATTATTATCAATATGTTTAGTGATGTTTTGCTTGTTACAAGTAAATGCACAAGAACCACAAATGGTATCAACAGAGCCTTCTAATCGTAATGTTCTTATTGAAGAATTTACAGGAAGAGGTTGTGTGTATTGCCCATGGGGTCAAAATTTCGTTAATCAAACAATAAAAGAAAATCCAGGAAGAGTCTTTACTGTCAATATTCATAAGCAAGGTGGCAGCTTGTCTCCAATAACATATCCAAACTTAAATACATTGAAAGGTGCAGACATCGCAACAGCTTTCAATAAAGATGGAGCATTGCCAAAAGCAACAGTTAATCGTTCAGAAGAAGAAGCTATCGGATTGAACACAAATCAAAACTGGTGGAATTCTATGGCATTGGAACAATTAGGCCAAGCAGCAGAATGTAATATTGCAGGCAAGGTCTCAATAAATCCAGACACTCGTCTTGCAAGAATAACAGTGGAAGTCTATTATACTGCAGACAGTAAAGCTGAAAATAACTACCTTACAATTATTATGCTACAAGATAGTATCTTAGGTCCTCAAACAGGAGCAGAATACAATAAGGAGCAAATAGTCGGTGACCAATATTGCCACATGCATGTCTATCGCAATACATTGACAGACAAATGGGGCGACGCTATTTCTCCAACAACAGCAGGAACATTGATTACAAAGACTTTCAAATATACAATACCAGAATCTATAGGTGAACCTAATGGCGTTAAAGTTGACTTGAACAACGTTCATTTCCTCGCTTTCGTTACTGAATCACATGTGAATGGCGTCAAGACAATGCCAATTCTTAATGTATGCCAATTGGAACACGTTGAATATGGCGAGTCTGTGAAAGAAATAGCCGAAACAACAACTTGCGTTTATCCTAATCCGGTTAAAGATGTTCTTACAATAACATCAGATAATGTAAACCAAGTCGTTATGTATAATTCATTGGGACAAATTGTCAAGACGGTTAAATCTAATGACGTTAAAAACATTGATGTTAGTGACTTGGAAAACGGAATGTATTTTGTTAATGTTATTGATAATAACGGAAATGTTTTAACAAACAAGGTTTCGGTATTAAGGTAATTGACAATGTTTGTAGATTGTAAAAAATGTTAACTGAAAAAATAAATCAATAATAATCGTAAAATAAAAAATTAAAATCATGAAAAAATTTACTTTTTTAATGTGTGCAGTATTAGCATGCTTATTGAAAGTTAATGCACAAGAAGCACAATTTGTTTCTAAAGACCCACAAAACAGAAACGTTATTATCGAAGAATTTACAGGAAGAACTTGTCCTAACTGTCCAGATGGTCATAATTATGCAAATAAAATCGTTGCAAATAATCCAGGTAGAGTATGGTCAGTAAATATACATGAAGGTGGTTTCTCTCCAACAAGTTATCCTAATTTAAATACACCAGTAAGTTCTGAAATAGCAAGCGGTTTTTCTATCGGCGGATACCCAATGGGTGTTGTAAATCGTTCAACTAACAATGCGCTTGGACGTGGCGAATGGGAAGGAGCAGCAAATACACAACTTTCACAAGCTGCAGAATGTAATGTTGCAGGTAGAGCAGTTATAAACGAAGCTACAAGAGTTGCTACAATAACAGTTGAAGTTTATTACACAGGAAATAGCGCAGAAGAAAACAACTATCTTACAGTTTTAGTGTTACAAGATAGTATTTTAGGCTCACAATCAGGCGCATCTTACAATCCATCACAAATTGTAAATGGCGAATATTGCCACATGCATATCCTTCGTGATGTAGCAACACCAACATGGGGCGAAGAAATCTTCCCAACAACAGCAGGTTCATTAGTTACAAAACAATTCGTTTACGAAATTCCAGAAGTTATAGGTAATCCTAACGGCGTTGAAGTTAATTTAGATCATCTTCAATTCTTGGCAGTTGTTACAGAAAAACAACAAGGCAAGGCAACACGTCCTGTTCTCAACGTTAACAAATTGTCTATCGTAAAAGGTACTGATGAACCAATTTATCCATTCATCAAATCAGTCGCTCAAGAAGATTTAATCACCTGTGACAAAGAAAAGAAATTCACTGTTAACGTTGTTAATGGCGGTACAGAAGTACTTACATCAATAAAATTTGAAATCAGCGTAAATAATGGCGAAACAACAACACAAGAATGGACAGGCAGCATTCCAGTTTATGAAAATGTAAACATCGATATGTTTGCAGAAGTTCCATTCGGCGGTGAACTTGTAAGCTTTAAGATAGTTGAAGCAAATGGTGAAAAATTCAGCTTTGAAAAATCAGTTATGGCTAAAAGTGAAGAATGGATTCAAGTTGAATTAGGCGACACTCAAGCAACAGAAGAATTCAAACTCGAACTTGCACAAGACAGATTCGGTACACAAATAACATGGCAAGTTATCGGCCATAATGACAAAGTGCTTGCAAAAGGCGGTCCTTATAAAATGTTGACACAATCAGGCATTGAAGTTCATGAAGAATATTTTAAAGTAAAAGCTGGTGAATGTGTTATGTTCGTTATCGAAGATAATGTTGGTAATGGTATCAATAACAACTTCGGTCAAGGTTACTACAAAATCTACGACAGCAAAGGCAATATCTTGGTTGAAAGTGATGGTAAATATGGCTTCGGTGAATATCGTATCATCTATGTTCACGGCGCAATGTCAGTAGAAAATGTTGATGTAACATCATACAATGTATATCCTAACCCTGTAAAAGACGTTCTTACAGTTTCTGGTGAAGATATGAAACAAGTAACTGTTTACAATGCTTTAGGTCAAATGGTTAAGTCAGTTGACTGCAATGATAACACAGTTCAAATCAACGTAAACGATTTGCAAAATGGTATGTATATCGTTAACGTAGTTAACCATAACGGTGTTATGACAACAAGCAAAGTTTCAGTTTTGAAATAATTGTTGATAATTAACAAATAACGATAGAGACGCTGCAGTAATGTGGCGTCTCTTTTTTTAAAACTAAGAACTAAGAACTAAGGCTATTGGCTATTGAACTCTGAACTCTGACACTGACACTGACTTATTGGCTTGGTGACTTAAAAACTCCCAACTCCCAACTCCTAACTCTGAATTCCAAATTCCTAATTTTTTATGTAAAACTTTACAAAAAAAATGTATCTTTGTGGGTCGTTAATAAATGCAAGTAATAAGTATTGATAAATAAATTAAACTATGAAAAAATTTACATTTTTAGTATGTGCAGTTTTAGCTGGCTTATTGAAAGTCAATGCACAAGAACCACAGTTTGTTTCTAAAGAACAACAAAAGAGAAATGTTATTATAGAAGAATTCACAGGTAGAAATTGCGGTTATTGTCCTGATGGTCACATTGTTGCAAATAAAATATCTAGTGAATATCCTGGAAGAGTATGGGCTGTCAATATTCACAGCGGTGGTTATGCACCATCATCATATCCAAATTTGAACACAAATCCAGGTGCAAAGCTTCTCGGTGCTTTTGATTCAGGAGGTTTCCCTCAAGGTGTTGTTAATCGTATAACAACAAGTGCTGTTGGTAGAGATAAATGGACTAGTCAATCAAAACAACAATTGTCACAAGATGCAGAATGTAATATCGCAGGTCAAGTTTCAATCAATACAGAAACACGCGTAGCAACAGTGAACGTTGAAGTTTATTACACAAATGCTAGCTCATCAGACAAAAACTATCTTACAATCATGATGCTACAAGATAGTATTTTAGGTTCACAAAGTGGTGGTGATTACTTTAATCCAACACAAATGATTGGTGATCAATATGTTCACATGCATGTTCTTCGTGATGTCATTACTCCAATATGGGGAGATGAAATCACACAAACAACAGCTGGTACATTGTTTTCAAAGACATATACATACGAGATTCCAGAAATTATAGGTACTCCTAATGGTGTTGAAGTAGACCTCAGCAATATTTTCTTCTTAGCAGTAGTTTCAGAAAAGCAACAAGGTGTAGGAACACTTCCAGTATTGAATGTAGCTGAATTGAATTCTTTTATGGTTTCAAATCAAGAATGGAATCCTTATTTCAAGACAATCGATGTCAAAAACAATGTTTCATGTTCAGAAGCAAAACCAGCAGTTATAGAAGTCGTAAATGGTGGTACACAAGAGATTACATCATTGAAATATGAAGTTAAAGTGTGGAATAATAAAACACAATACACATGGGAAGGCAGTCTTCCTTCATATAGTACAATCAGCCTTGAAGAAGAGTTGAATATCCCTGTTGGAAATCCAAATGTAGAATTCCGTATTGTTGAAGTTAATGGAAAAGCTTACAAATATTCAAAAGTACTTCCTTTGGTAAGTGATGGCTGGATTGATGTATATTTCCAAGGCGAGACAGATGAATTAAAAATTGACGTTGTTCAAGATAAATATGGCAGCCAAATCACATGGGAATTGTTGAATTCAAATGAAGAAGTTTTGGCATCAGGAGGTCCTTATTCAACACTTGCAGCAAATGGTATCAAATTGCATAGAACAAAAGTTAAAGTTGCAAACAACGAATGTTTCAAATTCATAATCCGCGACGAAGCTGGTAACGGAATCAACGGCGGTTTCGGAAAAGGTTACTACAAAATAACAGATAGCAAAGGTTATGTAATCATTGATGGTGATGGCGACTTCGGACACCAAGCTTACCACAACTTGTCAACAAAAGTCGGTTATGCATCTGTCGAAGAAATGACAAACGAAACATATAAAGTTTATCCAAATCCTGTTAAAGACGTTCTTACAATCGAAGGTGAAAACATTCAACAAGTTAATGTCTTCAATGCAATGGGTCAATTGGTTAAGACTGTAAATTGTAACGGAAATGTAACTGTAAATGTTAATGACTTGCAAAACGGCATGTATATAGTTAATGTCATCGATAATAACGGAACAGTAAAAACAAGCAAAGTTTCAGTATTAAAATAATTGATAATTAACAATTTACAATTAGCAATTAACAATGAGGAGACGTCAATATGGCGTCTCCTTTTTATTTAAGAGGTCTTTATTTTTTAATTAATATTTGAATTGTTTTTGGATAAAAATTGTATTTTTGTAAACAAAGACAAAGCAAATAATTAAACAAAATATCTATGAAAAAAAATCTTTTACTTTTAGTTTTAATGTTAACATCTTTTGTTGCACTTAAAGCTCAAAATTTCGTTACAAAAGATGTTGAAAAAAGAAATGTTCTTATTGAAGAATTTACTGGAAGAAAATGTGTTAACTGTCCGGCTGGACATATTGAGGCAAAGGCTATAGAGGATGCATATCCAGGAAAAGTATGGTCTATAAATCTTCATGGAGGATATTATTCTTCACTCGATTATCCAAATTTGAATACGCCTATTTGTGATACGTTGGGAATGTACTTTAATCCTCAAATGTTTCCTTCTGCATTGGTAAATCGTCAGACAATGTCTACATTATATAACACAGAATGGCGTTCTGCCGTTGATGAAGAAATTCAAAAAACTGCTGAATGTAATATTGCTGGTCAGGTCGCGATAAATCCTATTACTCGTGTTGCTACTGTTACCGTAGAAGTGTATTATACATCAAACAGTGCGGAGGATGTCAATTATCTTAACGTATTTATGTTGCAAGACAGTATCTTGGGAGAACAGTCTGGTTCAGGTGCAAATCCAGATCAAATGATTGGTGATTTGTATTGTCATATGCACGTCCTTCGCGATAACGTGACTCCATTCTGGGGCGATGCAATCACTACAACAACAGAAGGTTCTTTGGTGACAAAGACATACGAATATAAAATCCCTGAAACAATAGGAAATCCTAATGGCGTTGAAGTTATTTTAGAAAACCTTAACTTTATGGCTTTCGTGACAGAAAAATATCAAGGAACAGGAACACGTCCTATCCTTAATGCCAATAAATTACATACACTCATTGCAACAGAAGAACCTGTACTTCCTTATCTGACAGAAATAAAACCTAAATATGCATTGGAATGCTCAAACAGCAAGACATTTGAAATGATTGTACAAAACTGTGGTAAGGAGGATATTACAACAATAAAATTTGAAATATCTATTGATAACAGAAATCCTGTTGAATATGTTTGGAATGGTGTGATACCTTCAAATCAAGTACAAGTTATAGAACATGACGTCAGAATTCCGTTGGGAGAACATAGTGTTAGCGCGAAAATCAAAGAAGCAAACGGCGTTAAATTCGATTTCGGTCAATCAACAGCTATAACAAATTATGAACGTACCAATCTGATAATAGAAGGAGAGGAAGAAAAATTTACTATAGAAGTTGCACAGGATAAATACGGCAACCAACTTTCCTGGGAACTCAAAGCATCAGACTACGCATTGCTTGCTTCTGGAGGTCCTTATAAAATGTTGCCCAGCGGTTCTGCAGGAATAAAAGTTCATACTGAAGAAGTCGTGTTGTCTGTAGGCGATTGTGTTAAATTCACTATCAACGATTCAAATGGCGATGGCATCAATTGCGGTTATGGAGAAGGTTATTATAAAATTATTGACAGCAAAGGCAATGTCGTTGTTGATGGTGACGGCGCATTTGGCAGTCAGGTCGTACATGCATTGTCGGTTGTAAATGCAGATGATGTGGTTAATGAACCAGAATATGTCTCAACAGAAGTGTCAAACAGAAACGTCATTATAGAAGAATTTACAGGTAGAAATTGTCCAAACTGCCCTAATGGTCATATCATTTCAAGCGGTATAGTAAATGATAATCCAGACAGAGCATGGAGTATGGCAATACACTCAGGCTATTTTACACCAAATACTTATCCTAACTTCCAGACAAATATAGGTGCTGTATTTATGGATCCATACGATGATGTTGCTGGTGGCCTTGGATTGCCTGCTGCTTTAATCAATCGTTCAACAGAAGAAGCTTTATCTCGTGGTTTATGGGAAGAAGCTGCTAACGAAGTGTTGAATCAAGTGGCAGAATGTAACGTTGGCGGTCATGTGGTGATAAATCCACTCACAAGAACAGCGTCTATAACAGCAGAAGTCTATTATACAGCTAATAGCAAGAGTAACGCTAACTATTTGACAATAGTTATGTTACAAGATAGTATTATAGGTGAACAAGCTTATGCAAATACAAATCCAGCACAATATATGGGCGGCGACCAATATTGTCATATGCATGTTCTTCGCGATGTGGTGACTGCAGACTGGGGAGACATTGTTGCACCAACATTACAAGGTACATTCTTGACAAAGACATACGAATATGAAATCCCTGAAATAATAGGCGATACAAATGGTATAGTCGTTGACCTCGATAACATTAGCTTCCTCGCTTTTGTTACAGAGAAATATCAAGGTGTGCCAACACGTCCTATACTCAATGCAAATAAATTAAGCCAAGAACAAAATACAAACAAGGCTGTATCTCCTTATATATCAGATATTATCCTCGGATCTGGCGTCTTCTGCTCTAATGAAAGAACATTTAAGACATACGTTAAAAATGTCGGAACAAAAGAGTTGACATCTATTGAATTTGAATCTGTTATAAATGGAAAAGATAAGAAAAAACATAATTGGACAGGTAAGTTGGCTCCTAATGAAACAATGTGCTTTGATATAGAAATAGAACTTCCTTTTGGTAATAATGAAGTCGCTATAAATGTTGTCAAAGCTAATAATACAGCTTTCAGTTATGGCAGAACTATCAATGTGGTTTGCGATGAATGGGCAACATATAAATTGCCATGTGTAGAAACTGCACAGCTTACTATAGAAATCATGCAGGATAAATATGGTAATCATACAACATGGGAGTTCATCTCTTCTGATAATACAGTCTTGGCTTCAGACGGTCCTTATAAATATTTGCCAAATGCTAATACAGAGTTACATACTTATAATGTTGAAGTAAAAGCTGATTGCTATAAATTTGTGATATATGACAGCTATGGCAATGGTATCTGCTGCGGCGAAGATGGCGATGGCTACTACAGAATACTTGATAACGTTGGTAATGTTCTTGTTGATGGTAATGGTGAATTTACAGATATGACATATAGTATACTCTCTGTAGAACAAGGCGGTTCTGTTGATGAAATGTCAGTTTCTGCATATAAAGTCTATCCAAATCCTGCTAAAGATATTTTAACAATAAAAGGTGAAAATATGAGCCAAATCGTGATTTATAACTCATTAGGACAAATGGTTAAATCAATGGAAACAAATGACGATATTGTCGATATGAATGTTGAGAATTTCCAAAACGGAATGTATTTCATCAGTATTATAAATAAAGATGGCAGAATCTCATCTAGAAAAGTGATTGTGGAATAATACAAAATTACATCACACAAAAAAAGCAGTAAAGTTTCCTTTACTGCTTTTTTTATTTTGTCAGACTCATCAACAACTCCTAACTTAATTCCTATTTTCTAACTCATCAAGCTTCTTTTCAATTCTATTGAGTTGTTCTTTGATGTCGTCATTGTTGTCTTCAACCATGGCATCAACGAAGACTGAATTGACGAACGATAATCCAATGATTCCGCCACCGCATAATAACAGACAAAAATACAGACGCGCAATCTTGCCAATCAAAGGCGTCGTGGCTAAAGCTATAGCATCAGGAATCTCATACCAGCCTTCTACAGTGAAAATGCGGAAGACAGTATAAATTGAATTAAGTGGCGTTGAGAAATATTCCGGAGCGATGTTTTTAAATAAGCAGCAATTTATTAAGCCAGAAATAATTATTATGATAATAAAGCCAATCAATATCGCTCTCGATTGCTTCAAAGCGCGTACAAAGCCTTTGGTGATTTGATTTATGTTTGGAAAGAATTTGAATACTCTGAAGATACGGAATATCCTTAAAAGACGCAACGCCAGTATTACGGAAAGGTTTGATAGGGAAGAGGAAACGAATAATGTCGTGATGGATGGAATAGATAAGAATATTATGATGAAATCAAATCTGTCCCAGCCATTTGACCATAATTGTTTGAAACCATATTCCCTTATTTTAGTTATCATCTCTATCATAAAATAGATAGTGATAAAGATGTCAAGATGCAGTAAAAATGAATTGCTAACACCCGATTCGGTAATGAATATGATAATAGTGTTGATGACAATTATAGATAATATGATACTTTCGTTTAAAAATATCTTCTTAAAATTTGATAACATAATACATATGATTTTATAGGAGACAAATATAGTAAAAAGTTGTTGAATTTTGAACTAAGAACTTTTCGCTGAGCCTGTCGAAGTGCCGAGCTTATGTCTTCGACAGGCTTAGGAACTGCATACCCAAAGTCTGTAGTCTTTTTTTGGGGCGTTCCGGCTGTCGCCGTCGGGCTTTCCGCTGTATCTTTGCTCATTTTTGTTTTCTCCTCGCTCAAAAAAAGTCGTAGTCAGTAGTCCGAAGTCTGAAGTCCGAGTTTCGCAAAGGATGTCGCTTCAATCCCTAACGCAGAGAGATGGAAGTGGCGTTTTTTAACACTTGGATTTTCGTGATACCCATAAGGCGATGCCTTATGTTATATATGTTTCGCCCTTTCAGGGCTCACAGTAAAGCCTTAGCTCAAAGTTCTTAGTTCAAAAGCCTTAGTTCTTAGTAAAAAAAAAGAGCCCTAAGGCTCTTTTTTTATGAATTATGATTATGCATTATGAATTACAAAAATGCTGCCATTTGTTCTTGCAATTTCTTTGCTTCTTCAGCAGCTTTTTCAGCGAAGTCTTTTTCTTTTGAAGCGTAGATGATGCCTCTTGAAGAGTTGACTAACAAACCACATTCTTTGTTAAGACCGAATTTAGCTACTGCTGCCAAGTCGCCGCCTTGTGCTCCGACGCCTGGTACCAAGAAGAAGTGGTTTGGTAATATCTGTCTGATTTCTCCTAATTCTTCAGGATGTGTTGCGCCAACGACGTACATCATTTTATTGTCGTCAGCCCAAGTGCTTGATTTAGCGAGAACTTCTTTGTAAAGCTCGCGACCTTCTATATTGAGATATTGGAAATCTTTTGAGCCTTTGTTTGATGTAAGAGCTAATAAGATAACCCATTTGTCTTCAAAACCTAAGAATGGTTCAACAGAATCGAGGCCCATATAAGGTGCTACTGTGATAGCATCGCTGCTCATTGTTTCAAAGAATGCTCTTGCATAGTTTGCTGATGTGTTGCCGATGTCGCCTCTCTTAGCGTCAGCGATGACGAAAATCTCTGGATAGTTAGCCTTGATATATTTTATTGTCTTGTCTAATGTTTCCCAACCTTTTGCTCCGTAAACTTCGTAGAAAGCAGTGTTTGGCTTGTAAGCTACTGTATATTGAGCTGTTGCGTCAATGATTTGTTTGTTGAATTCAAAGACTGGATCTTCACATTCTAAAAGATGTTGTGGAATCTTGTTGATGTCGGTGTCTAAACCAACACAAAGAAATGACTTCTTTGCAAATATCTGTTCTACTAATTGTTGTTTGTTCATAACTGTATTTGTTTTAATTGTTTATCTGTTTTTTTAGACGCATCAATGTTTGTTTATTTTTTGTAGGAAACATTGATACGTCTCTACAACTCCTAACTCCTAACTCCTAATTTTCCTTAAGGCGTTCAGCGTTTTCAGCCATTTGCAATTTCTCAATGATTTCGTTGATGTCGCCATCGATGATTGACTGTAGGTTGTAAATAGTCAAGTTGATACGATGGTCGGTGACGCGGCCTTGTGGATAGTTGTATGTCCTGATTTTGGCTGAACGGTCGCCAGTAGAAACCATTGTCTTTCTTTGAGAAGCTATGCTTTCGAGGTATTTGTTGTATTCTCTTTCGTAAAGACGAGTTCTCAAGACTTTCATCGCTGTGGCGAGGTTTTTAATCTGTGACTTTTCATCTTGACAGGAAACCACAATACCGCTAGGAATGTGGGTGAGACGTACTGCAGAATATGTCGTGTTAACAGACTGTCCTCCAGGACCTGATGCGCAGAATGTTTCTTTTCTGATGTCTTTTTCATTGAGTTCAACATCAAATTCTTCAGCTTCAGGAAGCACTACAACAGACGCTGCCGATGTATGGATTCTGCCTTGAGTCTCTGTCTTTGGCACGCGTTGTACGCGATGTACTCCTGATTCGAATTTCAATAATCCGTAAGCGCCGTCGCCTATTACGTTGAAAACTACTTCTTTGAAACCGCCAGCTGTACCTTCGTTCATTTCAACGAGTTCTATTTTCCAGCCTTTTGTCTCACAATATCTTATATACATTCTGTATAAGTCTCCAGCGAAGATAGAGGCTTCATCGCCACCACTACCAGCGCGTATTTCCATCACGGCGTTTTTGTCGTCGGTAGGGTCTTTAGGGATGAGCATCAAACGAATTTCTTCTTCAATGGCATCGCGTCTTTGTTCTGAAGCTTCCAGTTCTTCTTGTGCCATCTCACGCATATCATCGTCTTTCTCGTTCTTTAAGATTTCGCGAGCTTCTTCGATGTTTGCCAAGAGATTCTTATATTCTTTAAATGCAGCAACGATAGGTTCTAAGTCTTTGTAATCCTTGTTAATCTTGACGAAACGTTTCATATCGCCAATGATTTCAGGATCGTTGAGTTGTTCTCCTAAAGTCTCCCATTTAGTTTTAATATCTTCTAACTTATCAATGATTTCCATCTTTGGTAGGTTAATTTTTATTAATATTCAAAAGTACCGAATTGGCTCTTGATTGTGAGTTGTTTCTTGTCTGATGCTTCAACGTGACCAACGATTTGAGCTTCGATATTGAATTCTTTTGCTATTTGAATCATTTCTTGAGCAGCTTTTTCATTGGTGTAAATTTCAAGACGATGACCCATATTGAACACTTTATACATTTCTTTCCAGTCTGTTCCTGATGACTCTTGAATCATTCTGAAGAGTGGAGGAAGAGCGAGCATATTGTCTTTCACGATGTGTAATTTGTCTGTGAAATGTAATACTTTTGTTTGAGCTCCGCCGCTGCAATGTATGATACCGTTGATTTGTTTTCTGAAGTTGTCTAAAATTGGAACCATCATTGGAAGATATGTACGGGTAGGAGAGAGGATGAGTTTCCCTACGTCGACGCCTTCAATTTCTGTTGGTTCTGTTAATGTGTGAGGACCAGAATATATCAAGTCTTCTGGAATGGAATGGTCGTAGCTTTCAGCATATTTTTCTGCTAAATAATGACCTAAGACGTCGTGACGTGCAGATGTGAGACCATTGCTGCCCATGCCGCCGTTATAACTTGTTTCGTATGTGGCTTGTCCTGATGAAGCGAAACCAACGATGACGTCGTCTGGTTGAATGTTATTTTCAATGACTTCATCTCTTCTCATACGAGCTGTCACTGTACTGTCAACGATGACTGTTCTTACGAGGTCGCCGACGTCAGCAGTTTCACCGCCAGTTAAATAGATACCTACGCCGAGTGAACGTAATTTTGCGAGGAATTCTTCTGTGCCGTTGATGATAGCTGAGATGACTTCGCCAGGAATAAGATTCTTATTACGGCCTATTGTTGAAGAAAGCAACATCTTGTCTGTAGCACCAACACAGAGAAGGTCGTCGGTATTCATGACGATAGCATCTTGTGCTATACCTGACCATACAGATAAGTCACCTGTCTCTTTCCAATAAAGATAAGCTAATGACGATTTTGTTCCAGCGCCATCAGCATGCATGATGTTACAAAATTCATTGTCATTTCCCAAAATGTCTGGGATGATTTTGCAAAAAGCATTAGGATATAAACCCTTGTCTAAATTCTTTATTGCATTGTGAATGTCTTCTTTCTCTGCTGAGACACCACGAAGTTGATAACGTTTTTCTACTGACATTGCTATTCTTTATTAAATATGAGTTTCATGCTGTTAGTGTCAAAGTTGAAATCTCCAAATTGTTTCAAAACTTCTTCACCGATCAGCCAATCTGTTTTCAAATTATTATAAACTGTTACTTTTATGTTTTGTACACTGCGGTCTGCAATGTGCATCTCTCTGATAATGAACTGAGCTCTGTCGGCAACAGCGCCAACCTTGATAATTCTCTCAACATCGCCAATGAAGTCGTCCTTAGTGATGATACCATCATTTAATAATGACATGACTTCTTTTTGTGATACTCCAAAGTCGAATCCTTTGTTGTAAGTTACACGTTCTGTATAGGCGTTGATAATAGCCTTGAATGTTACAAAACCTTGTTTGTCGACAACAATATCTACGACATTGTCTTCTGGTCTAATCTCAACATTAGCCATTTGTTCGTCACTGATGTTTTCTCGTGGAACATAATCTTTGCTTATGACTTTGAATTCTGTTCTACGATTGAGTTGGTGTGCAAACTCCTGTAATTCATTTGGTAGGCTGTTGATATATTCTTCAGTGAGTTGTGTTCCTGAAGTGATGACAAAATCATTGTATTTATAGTCTTTTTGTAATGTTCTAGGAACTCTTTCTCCGTAACCTTTAGCTCTAAGTCTATAAGGGTCAATGCCTCTGATTACCAAATAATCACATACAGATTGAGCACGTTTCTGTGACAAAATATCATTGTTTTCATGAGTGTCTCTATTGTCAGTATGAGAACCTAACTCAATAGTTATGTTAGGGTTGACTTGTAACATTTCAACAAGACCTCTTAAAGAATCCTCGAATTGTGGACGTAATTCCCAACTTGCCAAATCGTACAAAATGTCAGGCAAAACAACAGGATTGTCTGGAATGGTACTTATTTGATAGTCTTTAACTAAATCTTGGCTTGTCTCAAAACCTACAGTAGTTATTGTATCTGTAAATGAGAAATAATTTTTCTTGTTGATTGTCAATATATATGTCTCATTTGCTTTGATTTGTGAGTTTGTAAACATGAATGCTCCAGACTCACTGCTTTTTGTTGAAAATTTGGAACCGCTAAAACTAGTGACTCTTACATCGGCTCCTTCAACGAATTGTAAGCTGTTTTGGTTTTTAATAGTTCCGCTAAGTGTAAACAATACTGGTGGTTCGATGAAATAGTATATATCATCGTCTAAACCGTTTTTAGCATCTCTGTTACTTATAAAAAATCCTCTTTCTTCGGTAGGGTGGAATGTTATTCCATAATCATTTCCAATAGAGTTAAAAGGATGTTTGATATTTACAGGTTCGGTCCATTCTCCTAATGAGTCTAATGTTGTTACAAAAATGTCCAAGCCACCCATTCCGCCGTGACCATTTGATGCGAAATATAAAGTGCTGTCATTTCTCATGTATGGATAAAGTTCGTCACCGATTGTATTTATCAGATAGCCTAAGTTTCTAGGACGACCGAATTCGTCGCCAGTACTTTCTCTTTCTGAAATCCAGATGTCTTTACCTCCGAAACCGTTTTTTCTTTCAGAAGCAAAGAATAATTTCAGTTCATCGCTTGATAGTGTTGGATGTCCGACAACATCTAAAGAGTCGATGGTTTTTATTTCAACTGTCACAGGATCGCCCCACATACTTCCAGAACGTGTGGCTTTCATGATTTGACATCCTGATGCTCTTTTTTTATGATTAGGGCAACGTGTGAAGTATAATGTTGAGAATGATTTGTTTATGAAAGGCATGCCTTCACTGCCAGTAGAATTTATACCTTCTTCGTCTGTTAATGTAGGTTCTTCCCATTCTCCTTGCTTATTTTGTCTTGCTGTATAAAAGTCAGCAAAATGTTGGCCTGTTATTGCGTCTTTTTCTTTTGTGACGCCGTCTTCTCTGGTGGAGGAGAAGATTATTTCGTTATAATTGTTTGATGTCCATGCAACGCCAAAGTCTGAAGAACGTGAGTTTATTTTCTTAATACGTGTCACTTCATATTTCGTTGGCGCTTCAAGCCATGCCTGAATGTTTTCAATATCGTTCAGTGCAGCAGCACATCGTTCATCATCTGGCATTAATTCACTATAAATAGTATAATTAGCAGCAGCTTCTTCATATTTCTTGTTTCTTTTCAAAGCTTCTGCATAATAAAAATATATCGTAGGATATTTTTTAGGATATTCGGTTTTAAGTAGACGTTTGTAATGTGATTCAGCTAACTTTGTCGCTTCTGTAATTCTATAACATTCTGCAAGTTGATATGTGATATAGTTACGAACATCTTCGTTCTTTTTCTTGCTGCTTTTTTTATAAGCTTTTTTATATCGTTCTATTGCAGTGTTATATTGCTTGCGTTCATAGGCAATATCCGCTGATTTACAAGCTTTTCGCTGAGCTAAAATCGGCTGGATACTGAATAATATTGTAATTATAAATGTGAAAACGATTTTCCTTGTCATATATTAACCTTTTATTAAGGTGTAACGCAAATGTTGTTACAAAAGTATAAAAAAAAACGATATAATCAATATATGATTTATTAAAACTTTAGCGATGAGCATTGGGATTTGAGCTTTGTTTTTTTTCAAAAAAAAGACGCCACATTCTAAACGTGACGTCTTTTTTTGAGCAAAGCTCAAGGCTCATATTTCGTAGCCAAAAGATTATTTCTTTTTGTTATCTTCTAATTGAGCATCATATTCTTTACCTTTGAATAATCTGTATGCCAAAGGTGAAGCGATGAACAATGATGAGAATGTACCAGCTATCATACCGACTAACAATGCGAATACGAAGCCACGGATTGTTTCGCCGCCGAAGATGAAGATAGCTAACAATACAACGATTGTTGTACCTGATGTGTTGATTGTACGTAACAATGTGCTGTTGTTTGCGCTATTGAAGAGCTCTCTCCAACCTCTCTTAGGGAATAATGTGATGTTTTCACGTACACGGTCGAAGATAACCACTGTGTTGTTGATTGAGTAACCGATGATTGTCAAAACAGCAGCGATGAATGATTGGTTGACTTCCATTGTGAATGGTAATACATTGTTGAACAATGAGTACATACCGATAACGATCAATGTGTCGTGAGCCAAACAAACGATGCTTGACAAACCATATTGCCATCTCTTGAAACGGATAGCGATGTAGATGAACATAACAACGAGAGAAATGATAACAGCTACGAAAGCTTTGCGTGTTACGTCGTCAGCAACTGTAGCACCAACTTTTTGTGAGCTTAAGATACCGAGTAATACGTTGCTCTTATCTGAATCTGTTGTGAATTGTTCGTATGTCATTTCTGTATTGTACAAGCCTTTGAGTGCGTTGTAGATAAGACCTTGGATTTCAGCGTCAACGTCTTGTGCATTGTCGTTAATCTTATAGTCTGTTGTTATCTTAACTTGACGGCTTGGACCATATGTCTTAACTTCTGGAACGCTTTCGAATTCTTTAACGTTTGCTAAAGCATTACGAACTTCGTTAACAGTAACGTCTTTGTCGAAACGGACAACATAGTTACGTCCACCTTTGAAGTCGATACCGAGGTTTAATCCGCGGACTGCTAATGAACCAACGCTGATAGCGATAACAACGCCAGCGATGATAGCTGCAGTCTTACCGAACTTGATGAAGTCGAATGAAGTGTTCTTCATGAAGTTGCGTGTAGCGTTATTTGAGAAGTTGATATTCTTATCTTTCTTCAACCAGCCTTCAAATACTAAACGTGAAATGAAGATTGATGTGAATAATGATGTTGCGATACCAATCATCAATGTTGTAGCGAAGCCTTGAACAGGACCAGTACCGAATTCGAACAATACGAATGCTGTTAAGAATGTAGTGATGTTACCGTCGAGGATAGCTGAATAAGCTGCTTTGTAACCATCAGCGATAGCTGTTCTTAAACCTTTACCAGCGCGTAATTCTTCTTTGATACGTTCGAAGATGATGACGTTGGAGTCAACAGCCATACCGAGTGTTAAAACGATACCAGCGAGACCAGGCAATGTCAATACTGTTCCGAATGATGCTAATACACCAAACATGAAGAAGATGTTGACTACCAAAGCGATGTCTGATGCGAAACCAGCTTTGTTGTAGAAGAACAACATGTAAACGAGAACGAGAATGAAAGCTATAATGAGTGACCAAAGACCTGATTGGATAGCTTCTTGACCCAATGATGGACCAACAACGTTTTCTTCAAGGATTCTAGCTGGAGCTGGTAATTTACCTGCTTTCAAGATGTTAGCTAAGTCTTGTGCTTCTTCAACTGTCATGTCACCGCCAGAGATTGATGAACGACCGCTTGGGATTTCATCGTTAACAACTGGATATGAATATACATAGTCGTCGAGAACGATAGCAACTTGTCTGCCAATGTTTTCACCTGTTAAACGTTTCCAAGCTTTTGCACCTTCGCTGTTCATTTGGATTGTAACTTCAACGCGACCGTTTTGATCGTAGTCTTGACGTGCGTCAACGATAACTTCACCGCCAAGAGCTGCTTTGTTTTCGCGTGATGTCTTTAATGCTACGAGGTCAATGTATTCTGTACCGTCAGCTGTAACGTTTGGTTTTACACACCATGCAAATCTTACGTTACGAGGGAATACGTTCTTAACTTGTTTGAGCATTCTGTTGATGTTAGCTGTGTCTTTTACTAAAGCCATACCAACGCGTGCTGTTTGTGCTGGATAAGTTTGACCAGATTCATTTTGGAAATATGAAGGTGTTAAGTCGTTGTAAAGAGGATAGTTAGCTCTCATTTCTGCTAAAGCTGCATTATCTTCACCTTCTTCTAAATCTGCTAAAAGAGCTGGCTCTTCGCCATTTTCTGTTGTAGCTGCAACTTCTTCTTTAACTTCTGATTCTGCTAAATCTTCGTTTGCTTTGTTGATTTCTGCAAGACGTTTGTTGGCTTCATCAAAATATTCATAAAGTTCTGTGAAGTTGTATGTTTCCCAGAATTCGAGTTGTGCTGTACCTTGTAAAAGTTTACGAACACGTTTAGGATCTTTGATACCTGGGAGTTCAACGAGGATACGTCCTGAGTTTTCTAATTTTTGG
>JAZLAL010000004.1:0-65941 GCA_045613185.1 Bacteroidales bacterium
CCAGACCTCAGAGAGACACCTGCAGTATTAGAATTCGTAACGACATGGTCATCACACGGCTTCGGTTCAGTGCTGTTATTCCTCGCTTTCGGAACGATATTGACACTCATCCTTCAATCTTCATCAGCCACTATGGCCATCACGCTCATCATGTTAAGCATGGGATGGATTCCATTCAGTATGGCATGCGCTATGGTTTTAGGTGAAAACATCGGTACGACAATCACTGCTAACATTGCAGCATCTGTCGGAAACACACAAGCAAAACGCGCCGCGATGTCACACACGATTTTCAACGTATTCGGAGTCATCTGGGCATTGATACTATTCAAGCCATTCTTGAGATTAGTAGGATTCATCACCGAATCTATATTCAGTTTGCCGAACCCAGCATCCGACGGGTTTGTCGTGAGCGAGGCAACATCAGCAGAAGGAACCGCAGCCTTATACGGATTGTCGATGCTTCACACTTTATTCAACACAATCAACACCTTGATTTTAGTGTGGTTCACAAAACTCATAAGCAAGATTGTTTGCAGCATTATACGCACGCCAGAAAATCAAGAGAAAGAAGTATTCAAACTCAAATACATCTCGGCAGGTCCTTTGGCAACGCCAGAATTGTCAGTAGAACAAGCTTTTAACGAAGTGATACATTTCGCACAGATTTCAAAGAACGGAGCAAAATACGCGCAAGAAGCTATCAACGAGACTGACAACAACAAGTTAAACACATTAAAAGAAAAGCTTGTCAAATACGAAGAGATTTCTGACAGAATAGAATTTGAAATCGCGACATTCCTGAATGCAGTTTCTGCCGAAGAGATAAGCGAAAGCACATCTATGAAAATCAAGGCGATGTATAAGATTATCGGCGAGTTGGAATCACTCGGCGACTCAGGAGAAAGCATCAGCAGGATTTTATCAAGAAAGAACATTCATAAAAAAGAGTTCGATGCGGAAAGCATAAAGAATCTCAACACAATGGCTGAGGCAGTCAACGACGCATACGATGCGATGATTACAAATCTCAACGCTGCGCATAAAGGCGAATTGGTTGAAATATCAAATGCTTACAACGCTGAAGAGCGTCTCAACAACCTCAGAAACGACTTCAGAGATGCCATGATCGAAGACCTCGAAAACAACAGAAACAATTATCAGTCAAACATATATTACATCGACATCATCAACGCCTACGAGCAAATGGGAGACTTTATGATTAACATCTCTCAAGATTTGGAAAAGGCTTTTATCGAGAAATGATAAAATTTAGTTAATAACAATTGAGGCTGACTAGAAATTTAGTCAGCCTCTTATTTTTATGCCTTATTAAAATACGTCTTTTAACTCAATCCTTCGATGTTACCATTGACGATGTCAATATCTTTAGCCTGTGGATTTTTAGGCAATCCTGGCATACGCATAATATCGCCCATGATAACGACAATCATCTCCGCGCCATTGTTGATGATAATATCGCGCACGTTAAGGTCGAAATCCTTTGCAACGCCGTAAGCCTTTGGATCTGCCGAAAATGAATATTGTGTTTTTGCAATACATATAGGATAATGTGAGATGCCCAATGATTCTATCTGCTTGATTTTCTTGAGAGCTATAATTGAATATGCTATATCTTTTGCGCCATAAATCTGCTTAGCAACTTTATCAATCTTAGTGCGTACTGAATCCTCGTTTTCATAGATAAACTTAAGAGGTTCTGACGGTGTCTTTTCGATTGTCTCAACTACGAGTTTCGCAAGTTCTTCAGCACCTTTACCTCCATCGGCAAATACGTTATTCATGCAGAATCCCACTCCTAATTCTTTGCAGTGTTCTGCCACCAATGCTATTTCCTCGTCGGTATCACTTGCAAATCTATTGAATGTAACTATGACCTTCTGACCGAAAAGTTTTAAATTCTCGATATGTTTGTCGAGATTTGGGAGACCGTTCTTCAATCCCTCAATATTTGGTTCCTTGATTTTATCTTCTGGCACACCGCCGTGCAGTTTCAGACTCTGCGCCGTAGCAACCACAACTGTAAGTTTTGGAGAGAGACCACCCTTACGACATTTGATATCGAAGAATTTTTCCGCGCCTAAGTCTGCGCCGAAACCAGCTTCAGTGATTACATAATCGCCATAGCTGAGAGCCATTTTCGTAGCAATGAGAGAGTTACATCCGTGAGCGATATTAGCGAAAGGACCGCCATGAACGAAAGCCGCTGTGTTTTCTGTTGTCTGTACGAGGTTAGGTTGAATAGCATCTTTCAAAAGCACTGTTATCGCACCAGCGATGCCAAGGTCGTTGACTGTCAGAGGTTGGTCATCGAATGTGTAACCTAAAAGGATATTACCCACACGGCGACGCAAGTCATCAAGGTCTTTAGCGAGACAGAGAATTGCCATAATCTCTGATGCTGGAGTGATGTCGAATCCGCTTTCTGTAGGAAGTCCGTTGGCAGAACCGCCGAGACCAGTGACAATATTACGCAGACTTCTGTCATTGACGTCGAGCACACGTTTCCATTTTATCTCTTTGAGAGCGAGACCTGTTTTTCTATTATGATAGATGTAATTGTCGAGCAGCGCAGTAATCATGTTATGCGCAGATGTTATTGCATGGAAGTCGCCAGTGAAGTGGAGGTTGATATTCTCCATTGGCAGCACCTGAGAGTAGCCGCCGCCTGCCGCACCGCCTTTCATACCGAAACATGGACCGAGTGAAGGCTCTCGCAATGCGACAATAGCTTTTTTTCCGATTCTGTTAAGGCCCAAGGAGAGACCGATAGAGACAGTAGTCTTGCCGATGCCTGCCTTTGTAGGAGTGATAGCAGTGACGAGGATAAGGTTGCTTTTCTTTATCTTATCTTCATCGATAAGAGATAGCGGCAGTTTAGCGATATATTTGCCATAGTTGTTTATCTCATCTGTTGGAACGCCAATATTACTTGCAATATCTTCGATTCTTTTAAGAGAAGTTTCTCTTGCGATTTCAATATCAGATTTCATATTAAAAATGTTAAGTTATATAATAAGTATGATTAGTTTGTTAACATAACAAAGATACGGAAAAAAACGCATATAGGATGGAAAAAATTATAACAAAAAGCATATTAAAATTAGGCTTTGAGCAATGAGCCAAAAGCGGTGAACTGTCAATAGTTTCAAATCAAAACAAGATTTCGTATAGACATAAAAAAATAAAACTGCCGACATATTGATTATCAGCAGTTTTATTTTACACTTGTTTTCTTTTGCGGAGGGAGAGGGATTCGAACCCTCGGACCGGGAGACCGGTCAACGGTTTTCGAGACCGCCCCATTCGACCACTCTGGCATCTCTCCTATTTCGTTAAGTCAACAAGACTATAAGACTACAAGTTATTTCTTTCAAACAAATCTGACAAAATTCTTTAGCCTTTAAAGAACAAAAGCGACTTTCTAGTCGCTTCATCTCCGCGGAGAAAGAGGGATTCGAACCCCCGGTACATTGCTGTACAACGGTTTTCAAGACCGCCGCATTCGACCGCTCTGCCATTTCTCCGCTGCAAAGATACAAATTTTTCATTCCGCACAAGAGTTTTTCAAAAAAAATTATTTTTTTATATCATACACCAAATAAAAGCAGTATTTTTGTAAACAAATATGAGATCGTTTTACAAAAATATTATCTTTTTATCACTGATAATCACTATATTGAATTTTATTTCCTGCAGTGATATATCTAAATCTTATTGTGAAGAAATCCTTGATTATTCTTACACAGAAAATGACTCATTGATAGAACATAATATTAAAACTGCAAAGAAATGCGCAGAAAAATATCACAAACAACCAGAATTTCTTCAAAAAATATCACAAATTTACTACTACGACGCCATTGAAGATTACTCTTCAAACAATACATTACAAGCAACAAGGAAGTTATATAACGCACTTTATTATATCAACAATTACATAACCAAAAACGAAAGCACAAAATCATACGACTATCAGTTCAGAGGTGAGATTTACGAAAGACTCGGAGACATTTACAAAGACATCAACTCGCTAAAACCTGCAGCCGCACTGTACGACAAGGCTCTCTCCGACTACGAATCTTCTAACAATAATGAAAAAGCAATAAACATTTTATTGAAAACTGGCAAATTGTACCAATACAATCACATGCCTAATATTGCCATGATTCACTTCGAAATGGCTGAAGAAAAAGACAATATTCCTAACAACATTTATAGAAAAATTATCGACAATAAGATTACAACTCTATATGAATTAAACGATTACAACAAAGCTGATTCCATATTCAAAAATCATTTTAACATAAAGATACAAGACTACGATTTCCATTCTGCAATAGGAACAAAATATTTTTACGAAAGGGATTATATCAATGCACTCCCCCATCTCATATATTGTTTCGAAAACGGAAGCATTCAGGAAAAACTAGCATTTTCCGAAAAACTAGCCGAATCTTACTTCAATACCAACAATCATGAAAAAGAAATGTTTTACATCCAATATCAAGCTAAAAGCAACTCTGTCGAAATTAGAAAAACACCGCTCAAATTAGATTTGGAAAAATTGTATGACGTAAACAGCAATATTATAAACAACAAAAACGATATAGCCGAAAAAAATCACAACAAACACCTTATAATAATTATTCTAATTTCCTTAATAATAATATCAGCAATCCTTATTACCTTTAATATAAATAAGAAACAAGACAAGGAAAAGATTCGTTCTGCACAAAAGACTATAGACGGTAACAAAGTAATAATCGAATCAAAAGACAAAATAATAGACAATATTTCAAAGAAACTCAACGATTTAACACCTAATGAAAGCTTTGAAGAAGCATATAATCATTTCTGCGAAAGTATTATTTACACAAAAATTAAATCTTCATTAGAAGGAATTACAATCTTAACAAAAAACGTTCAAGATTATAGCAAACTTCAGTTATCCAACAAAGAACTCATTTCTCTCACAAAGACTTTTAGCAATCATTTCCCAAAAGCAATTCATTCGCTTAAAGAAGACTTTCCAAGCATTACAACAAACGACATTAAGTTCATTATTCTTAATTTCATGAATTTGAACAATACCGAAATTGCTGTTCTTTTAGGTTTGACATACGGAGCCGCAAATAAAAGAAGTAATAAAATCAAAAACACATTCAATATCAAAAGTGATTTAAGCCAATTTTTATTAACATTTGTTAAATCGAATTTCTAAGGAAATCATTTTCATATACATTTGGTTTATAATTTATTACAAAGATTTTGTCGATACTTTTCCATAAAATAAAAGTTAAAATTTATTGACATTTCTCAAAGTATAAGTATCTTTGCAGCACAAATTTTAACTTAAAAATGAAAAGAATATTAACATTAGTTTTATTGTGCGTTCTATCTGCACAAATCATAGCACAAGAGAAAAATATCAACTCTTTTATTTCTTACGGAACATTTAACGTAACTGACAACAACTCTCCTTATTTAGAAACCTACATCACTTTTGATTGCAGCAGTTTAACCTACATTAAACAATCTAATGGCCAATATGAAGCAGCCATCAACTTAACTGTGTTATTCAAACAAGGTGAATCCATCAAGAATTACGATAAATATACCGTTACAAGTCCACAAGTAACAGACACAACAAATATTGACGGTTTCTTCATGGATATCCAACGTTATTCATTACAAAATGGTGAATATCAGATGGAAATAACAGTTGAAGATGCTAACAACAGAAAAGAAAAACCTTTAAAAGTCAATGAAACCGTAATCATAGATTTTCCTGAAAACATCTGTTTCTCAAGTATTATTGCTCTCGAAGATTATAAGCCAAGCAACTCAGAATCAGCAAAAAACGGCTACGATTTAATCCCTATGATCATGCCTTATTATCCAGAATCCGTTAATAAATTAACATTCTACACCGAAATCTATAATTCCCAAAAATATCTTGGAGAGAATGAAAAATATCTCCTCAACACATATATCAAAACATTTGAAAGCAATACTGTTGTAAGCAGCTTCTTCTTCACCAAAAGAATGAATGTCAAAGATACGGAAGTGATTATCAACACAATGGACATCAGCGCACTTCCTTCTGGAAATTATTATTTAGTACTTGAAGTTCGTAACAGAAACAATGAAATAATTGGCTACAACCAATTCTTCTTCCAAAGAAGCAACTCTAACTATCAGATAGACAATTCCGTTTTAGCATCTATTGCTCCCGAAAATGTTTTCTCTGGCAGCATAAACAATCTCGACACCATCAGAGAATATATAAGATCTTTAGAAGCTATTTCTTCACAAATCGAAAAAGAATACGCATTTAATTTGGTGAAAACCAATGATATTGAAACAATGCAACAATATTTCTACAGCTTCTGGGCAAGTCGTAATGCTTTGTCACCTAAAGAAGAATGGGAAAAATATTATGTCCAAGTCAAACGTGTAAACGCTTCATTCTCAGCTCATAGACTAAAAGGTTACCAAACCGATAGAGGTATCGTATTCCTCAAATACGGCGCTCCAGACAGAATTGTCCAAAACCACAATGAACCAGGAGCTTATCCTTACGAAATCTGGCACTACTACACATTGGACAAACAAAGAAACAAGAAATTCGTATTCATGACACAAGATATCACCACAAACGATTTCCAACTCATTCACTCTGATGCCGTTGGCGAAATCAACAACAACAGATGGACAACAGAAATCTATGAAAGAACTTATAGCCCATACCAAGAATATTACAATGCTGACGGCAGCGTAAATCCTGGCGTCAACTATGGTGATGAAGCAAAAGACTATTACGACAATCCAAGATAATAGAAGTAATTTCTTACCACACCACATATTTTATTTATACTCAAAAGGCTCTCAGAAATGGGAGTCTTTTTTTTAGTTGGGTGTTGGGAGTTGGGAGTTGGGGGTTGGGGGTTGGGTGTTGGGAGTTGGATGTTGGGTGTTGGGAGTTAGAGAAAAAAAACTGTTGTCCGTTGTCCGTTGTCTGTTGACTTTTCTTATCTTTGCGTCCATGAAAAAAGTAGCGGTAGTCATATTGAATTATAACGGAAAGAATTTCTTGGAGAAGTTCCTTCCTTTTGTCATTGAAAACAATGCAGATTATGCAGAAATCATTGTTGCCGACAACAAATCCACAGATGACTCCGTCGACTTCATGAAGCATAATTTTCCAAATATCAGATTGATTGTTAATGACTTCAATGGTGGTTTTGCAACAGGATATAATGTCGCATTAAGACAAGTTGAAGCAGAATATTACATCTTGCTCAATTCCGATATTGAAGTCACACCAAATTGGATTGAGCCAGTCATCGAACTGATGGACAGCGACAAAAACATCGCTGCATGTCAACCTAAAATTTTATCATATTACGAAAAGACAAAATTCGAATATGCTGGAGCCGCTGGCGGTTTTATAGATAAATACGGCTACCCTTTCTGTCGCGGAAGAATGTTCCAAGATTTGGAAACCGACAACGGACAATACAACGACGTAAAAGAAATATTCTGGGCCACAGGAGCATGCATGTTCGTCAGAGCTTCTCTTTATCACGAACTCGGAGGCTTAGACGACGATTTCTTCGCCCACATGGAAGAAATTGATTTGTGCTGGAGAATGAAAAACACAGGATATAAAATAATGTACTGCCCAGATTCAAAGATATATCACATCGGCGGTGGAACATTGCCAAAATCCTCAGCAAGAAAGACTTATCTCAACTTTAGGAATAACCTTTCATTGTTGATAAAAAACCTTCCAAATGGAAAAGTCTTCGGGACTATATTATACAGATTCTTCCTCGACTGGATTGCAGCATTTAAATTCTTGTGCGGCGGTAGCTTCGCTGACTTCTTCGCAGTTACACGCGCACACTGCAGTTTCTTGCGACATCTCCCTTACTTAAAAAAGAAAAGAAGAAAACTCACTCAAAACACAGTTTCTCAAATTTATCTGAAAAATATCGTCTTCAAATATTTCTTAGGTAAAAAGAAATTATACAGCGAATTGGAAGAGAGAGATTTTTCGTAAAAAAAAGCGCCACTTCCATCACTTTGCGTTAGGGATTGGAGCGGCATCCTTTGCGAGCGATTTCGGGGACGAGATTCGGGAACGGGAACGAGGTCACTGAGCCTGTCGAAGTGTCGAGTTCCGATTTTGAGAAGCGAGACGGAAACATGGCGAGCAAAGATATAGCGGAAAGCCCGACGGCTTGCCGGAACGCCCTGAAACAATTCATAATGCATAATGCATAATTCATAATTGAAAGTCAATAGTCAGAGTTCTTTGTTCTTTGTTCAACAGCCTTAGTTCTTAGTTCAACAGCCTTAGTTCTTAGTTCAGAGTTTCAATCAAATAAAGGACCGCTTCCTCGTAGCCTTTCAAGCCCTTGCCGACTATAGATTTCACAGAAGCTTCGGCAGTATATGAATGATGACGATATTCTTCTCGAGAATAAATGTCGCTGATATGAACCTCAACGACTGGAGTTTCAATGGAACGAATCGCGTCAGCCAAAGCGATAGAAGTGTGACAATAAGCACCAGGATTGAAGACGACGCCGTCATAATTATCCCAAGCCTCATGTAATTTATCAATCAAAACGCCTTCGTGATTAGATTGAAAATAATCCAACTGATGCTCTGGAAAATTGTTTTTCATCTTTTCTACAAAATCAACAAGAGACTCAGTTCCATATATTTGTGGCTCTCTCCTACCTATCAGGTTTAGATTAGGACCATTTAAAATTAAAATCTTCATCTTATTATTTTTTCTTGCAAACTTAAAAAAAAATATAATATCTTTGCCTTGACTTTCAATAGGGGTGCCTTTTTTACGAGAGTAAAATGAAATACAGGCTGAGATCACACCCTCTGAACCGGATACGGATAATGCCGAGACCGGGAAATGAGCAAAATCAAAAAAATTCCCTCCTATTGATTTAAAATTATTAACAACTTTAAATCAATTAGTTATGTTCAAAACATTGAAAACTTTTGTCTTGATTGCAGTCTTGATGCCATTGCAATTATTTGCACAATTCAGTTTAAGTGGAAATGTGATAGACAAAGAAAACCACGAAGCTTTAATCGGTGCGCACATATCTTTAAAAGAATTAAATCTAATGACCGTCAGCGACGAGTCTGGCAACTTTATTTTTAAGAACATCGAGAAAGGAAATTACACATTAGAAGCAACTTACATAGGTTCCAAAACTTATGAAACTACAATTAACATTACCAAAGACAGCAAGGTAAAAGTTGCGATGACAGCCGATTCCATGATGGAAGACGAAGTCATTGTAACAGCATCGCGCGTTGGAGAGAAGACGCCACTCACCTACTCCGAAGTCACTTCTAACGAATTGAAAAAGAGCAACCAAGGAACAGACTTGCCATTTCTTTTACAAAACACGCCTTCTGTCATCGTCAGTTCAGATGCTGGTGCTGGCGTGGGTTATACGAGCATGCGAGTTCGTGGCAGCGACCTCACAAGAATCAACGTCACCTTGAATGGAGTTCCAATCAACGACGCTGAATCGAGTCTGGTTTATTTCGTCGACCTTCCTGATTTAGCATCATCAGTAGACAACATACAGATACAGAGAGGCGTAGGAAATTCAAGTAATGGCGCAGCAGCATTCGGCGCTTCTATAAACATCAAAACCGACGAACAAACGACAGAGCCTTTCGCACGATTAAGCAGTTCTGTAGGTTCATTCAACACATTGAAAAACACCTTGAATTTTTCTACTGGAAGAAACCATAACGGCTTCAACGTCAACGGAAGAATCAGCAAGATAAATTCCGAAGGTTATATCGACAGAGCATATTCCGATTTGTTCTCATATCAACTTTCAGCTTCATGGTCAGATGAAAACGATTTCCTTAAACTCATGATTATGAACGGAAAAGAACAGACTTACCAAGCTTGGAACGGAACTCCGAAAGACAGTCTCGCCACAAATCCTACCTTCAATCCTGCGGGAATGATGTACGACAAAGACGGTAATTTCATCGGTTATTACGAAAACGAAATCGACAAATACAACCAGACTTATTATCAACTACATTACGCTCATAGCTTTAATCAAAATTTAATTTTGACAGCATCAGCGTTTTTAACAACAGGAAAAGGTTATTACGAGAATTATAAAAACGACAAGAAATTATCCAGTTACGGATTAGAACCTTTGATTATCGGAGACACTACAATTCAACGACTTAACTTGGTTCAGCAGAAATGGTTAGACAACATATTCTATGGCGTCAACATAAACTTAAATCAAAAAGTTGGAAGATTTGACATCAATTATGGTGGCAGCTGGAACAAATACGACGGCAATCATTATGGAATCATCAACTGGGCGGAATATGCAGTTCCTTTGAATTACAGATGGTATGAAAACAAAAGCAACAAACAATATTATAATGTATATGTATCAAGCAATTACGAGTTAAATTCGTATCTTAACTTCTTTGCCGAGATACAATACAGACATATCAATTATGACTTAAACGGCATTCATGATGATTTGAACGACATCACGCAAAACCATGTCTTCAATTTCTGGAATCCTAAAGGCGGCGTTTTTTACACCATAAATGAAAATAATTCAGCATATTTTTCAGTGGCATATTCCAACAGAGAACCAAACCGTGACATCTACACCGACGCCGACGAGATTCAAAGAGAGAACATCACACACGAAAAACTCATTGATTATGAATTAGGTTATTCTTATAGAAACAGAAAAATTGCTTTGAACACCAACCTTTTCTATATGGATTACAGAGACCAACTCGTTTTAACAGGCGAGATTAACAATGTTGGAGCGACTATTATGACCAATGTCGATAAGAGCTACAGATTCGGTCTGGAAGGAAGCCTTGCTTATCAACCAAACAAATATTTTGCTTTAGATTTCAACTTCGCTTTAAGTCAGAATAAGATTTTGAATTTCGTTGATTTTGTTGAGAATTACGATGCTGACTGGAATTATTTAGGACAAATCGAGAACAATCTTGGCACTACCGACATTTCATTTTCACCAAATGTGATTTCTGGTTTGAATTTGAAAGTAACGCCAATAAGATATTTAGACATCGTATTTCAAGAGAAATATGTTGGAAGACAATACATTGACAACACCTCTACCCTTTCAAGAAGTCTGGACCCATATTTCGTAAGCAATATCAACATCAATTACGAATGGAAGCAGTCATTGTTTAAGACATTGAATTTCAATCTTTCGATAAATAACATCTTCAACAACAAATATTGCAGCAACGCTTGGGTTTACAAGGCTCTTGTTGGTGGAACAGAATATATTGAAGATGGATATTTCCCACAAGCTGGTATCAACTTTATGTTTGGAATTATTGTGGAGATTTGATAGGATTTGAGGATTTGAGGAACTGAGGATTTGAGGAACTGAGGAATTGAGGAATTGTAAAGACGTATCAATTACACCATAAAAAAATAAACAATATGTAATTGCTGCGTCTTTTTAGTTAGGAATTAGGGATTCAAAAAGAAGAGAGACGCAGCAAATTCTGTGAATTGTGATACGTCTCTACTTCTATTTAAATTTCTGAGACGCAGCAAAATTCTCGAATTTTGATACGTCTCTACGTTTTAACTTAATAATTTCTTAACTATTCTCATTGCCTCTCCTATGATGAATACTGGCAATGTTCCTAAGATTATGTAGAACCAGTCTTTTGCACTCATTGCTGCTACGTTGAACATTTCGCCGCCGAAGCTTACGATGAGCAACTGACCTGCAACGATGACGAATAATGCGAGACCGAAACCTGCAATGACGTCTTTTCTGAACAAGCCTTTGAATGCAGAGCCTTCGCTGTGGAATGCCTTAGCATTAAATAAGTTCCAGAATTGCAAGAACACGAATATTGTGAAGATGTATGTTTGTTCCAAAGCTGAGATTCCTTGTGATGCTTTGAAGTTGAAATAATTCTTGAAATATTCCGCGAATGAGAAGTCAGCCAATGAAGTAACATCAGCATGTTTGAAGTATTGAACGAGACCGAACATCAAGAAGACAAACAACAAGCCGACGCCGAATATCTGCCACATCATTGGTTTTGTGATGATATTAGCTTCTCTGCTACGAGGCTTCTCTTTCATCACCATTTCTGATGGTGGTAATGATGCGAGAGCGAGAGCTGCGAATGTATCCATGATGAGGTTAACCCAAAGCATTTGAGTAACTGTAAGAACCATTTCTGTTCCGAGCAATGAACCAAGCATCACGATGAGACAAGCTGCCACGTTAATTGTCATTTGGAACACCACGAAACGTTGGATGTTGATATACAATGATCTTCCCCACATCACGGCGCGGGCGATACTATTGAATGAGTTGTCGAGGATTGTGATGTCGGAGGCCTCTTTAGCGACTGTGGTTCCGTCGCCCATTGAAAGGCCGACTTGTGCAGCCTTAAGAGCTGGAGCGTCGTTTGTACCGTCGCCAGTAACAGCAACGACTTCGCCATCAGACTGAAGCAATCTTACAAGACGTTCCTTGTCCATAGGACGTGCGCGTGACATAATCTTTATTTTGTGCATTACTGAAAGAGCTTCTTCATCCGAAAGAGCTTCCCAATCTTTACCAGTGATATGGTTAACTTCCTTAGAATCAGTGCCGAGCCACAAACCAAGCTGACGACCGATTTCTATTGCTGTACCAGGAGTGTCACCTGTAACAATCTTAACATCAATACCAGCTGACATACAATTTCTTACGGCTTCTGCAACATCACCACGGATTGGGTCAGCGATAGCGACGATACCTAATAATACAAAGTTTTCTGCTACGAGGTCGTCAGTATTTGGATCGAATGACTGTTCGTTAGGGTCACCTACTTTATAAGCGAAAGCGAGAGTACGCATTGCCTTACCTTGATATTCAAGAAGCTGACGTTCAACATCCAAGCGATATGGAGTGATATCGACTTCACCTTCTGGAGTTGAGATTTTATAGCAATGTTTCAACAATATTTCAGGAGCACCTTTAACATAGAATATTGGTTTTCCCATTGCTGGCGACTCAACGATAGAAGCCATGAATTTATATTTTGTTGAGAAAGGCACTTGTTGATACATCTTAACACCTTCTCTAACTTGCATATAGTCAACGCCTTGTTTATTCAGCCAAAGCAATAAAGCACCTTCTGTTGGATTACCGATAGCCTTGATTTTCTTTTCATCACTGAAATCGAGGAACGCTGTTGTGTTAAGAGCGAGACTTTCTTTTATAAGGTTGCTTATTTCATTATCACCTAATTGTTTTTCAGGAAGAGCGAGGAAACTCATATCATTGACGCTCATCTGATTTTGTGTCAAAGTACCAGTTTTGTCTGTACAGATAACTGTTGCTGCGCCCATTGTCTCGCAAGCATGCATCTTTCTGACGAGGTTGTTTGCTGTAAGCATACGTTTCATACTCAATGCGAGACTGAGAGTAACGCTCATTGGAAGTCCCTCTGGAACAGAAACGACGATGATTGTAACAGCCATCATCAATGTATTGAGGAGATATTGAGCGAAGCCTAACCATTCGAATGTGAAATCATCACCTGTAAAATACATCACGAGACGCATCACGATAATGACAGATGCGATGATATAACTAGCTACCGTGATAATCTTTCCAAGATGATCGAGTTGATTATCAAGAGGTGTCTTAATATTATTATCTATTTGAGAACCTTGATAAACCTTACCCCATTCTGTTGCGTCGCCGACTTTATCGACTATCATCACGCCGTGACCGTCAATCACTTTACTACCGCGAAGAACGTAGTTTGATGGATAAGTAGCGTCTTTTTTAAAGTCTTTAGGGTCGATGGTTTTTGTTGCCATTGGCTCGCCAGTGAGGTCAGACTCATTGACTTGGAGTGAGAAGGCATCGACGAGTTCGCCGTCGGCAGGAACCTCGTCGCCGGTTTCAATGATAACGACATCACCTACAACGATTTCTTTACGACCGATAACCGTGATGTTACCATTACGAACGACTTTAACTTCTTCATCATCACTAACTTTATTAAGGACCTCGAATTTCTTGTTTGCGCTCACTTCAAAAGCAAAGCCGATGCAAGTAGCGAGCATAATTGCCACGAAGATTCCTATTGGTTCAAATAAAACAGAAAGACCTTCATTATGTGCAAAGAATTCATACAAAGAAACTCCGACAGATAAAGCCAAAGCTATCAATAAAATTCTGATGATTGGGTCTTTAAATTTTTCAATAAACTGATGCCAGAGCGATTCCTTTTCTGGCGGCGTCAAGATATTAGAGCCGTATTTTTTACGACTTTCTTCCACCTGTTCTGTTGTTAAACCTTTGTGTATCATAAAACAATAATTTATATATTTTCATTTAAATATTTCCAATCTTATTTAACAAATAACAAAATCGAATAAGATTAAGCATAATGCAAATATAAATATTTTCACTTTACATTATATACAAGAATCAAGCTACTTAATTATTTTTTCAATAAAAAAAGATGCAGGATTTTGTCCTGCATCTTCTTAACAATCAAGATAGTATCAATATCTTTCCATTTTACTCATTTCTTCTTCAAGAACTTTCTTGAATTTTTCGTATTCGAAATCAGTTCTAAGTTTTTGATCGTCACTGATTTTATTTGCAATGCCATCTAAAACAGTTTTACCAGTCAATTCAACACATGCAAAGCAAATTGTATTACCTGCAGTACTACCTGGCATTGTTCCTTCGCATATAATTGGCGTTCCGACTAACAATTGATTCACGACTGTACGAGCGATGTCTTGTACGCGTTGGTTGAAATCGCTATCAGCTCCGCTGATATATTCGCTTGTGTAGTTATCTACAACGCGTTTGATTGTAGCACTGACTTGAGTTCCCAACTCTGCACGAGCCGTATTTGCAGCCATTGAGCGAGCCTGTTGTACTTGTCTGTCGCTTGATGCAACATGTTGACCCAAATAGCGGAATGTATCTTTCTTTGAAATACAATCAGGACAAGGAAGGTTTTTTGTTGTTGTAATAGATTTTTTAGAACCACATGAAGCCATAACCAATGCCATTAATGCAATCCCTAAAATTAAAGTAATCTTTTTCATACCATTTAATTTTTAATTTACGCCTACTCTTAGCTTTTCGGCCTCCGCTTATATTTAATTGATTTTAAAGCAATTCCTATATTAAATCTGCAAGATTTATTTATAAATTCACCAATACTTTTTCAGTAATTCTTTTTTTGCCAAAGGTAAACTTTATTTCAACATAATTATCATCCTGCTCATAACAATCGAATGTATTAAAATAAATTTCTATTTTTTCGCCATTATGCTTCTTCTTAAAATCTCTTGCGCAATCACCTTTTAAGAAAGGCAACGACTTGGTCTTCAACACTTTTTCATCATATTTCAACATTATAACAAGTTTACCACTTGTATTTTCCACAACTTCTATATATATATTGGATATGGCTTTTTCATAAAACGAAATATTATTTTTCAACTTATTATACTTGAAGACATCATCCTCACCATATTCCAGCATCATTGCTTTCATATCACTGATATTTTCTAACATATCATCAACATTATCAATGCTATCAAGAATATTTCTATAATTATCTATTTTATCATTGATAGCTTTTTCCTGTGCATTGTAAGCTGATATAAGTTCATTCAATTCAGAATTAGAAAAAGGATAGCGAATATAATAATCGTAACAATATTCCTTTGTTTTCTTATTGAGATAACGTTCCCAATAAACATCGGCTTTGGTAATACTAAAGCCTTGAAGTGCAGGCATTTTCGCTATTCTAAAAGTAGTTTTATTCTTTATTTCTTCAACATATTGTTCCTTTGATTTTCCATCAAGTTCAACAACTGTCCAGTCTATATTTTTTTCCATTTCACCAAGCACCTGAACAGCTATTGAAGTCGCCACCTGATTTAACAAAGACGTCATGACATTATTTTGAGCCTCTTCCAAAGTTGAAACTTTATTTGCTTGTATTACAAACTCTCCCAATGTATTACCATTTGTCAACCAACAAGGCTTGTTTTTAGGACTTTTTTCAACGAGTTTATAATTTCTCTGAGCGAAAGTCAACAATGGCAAAAAGAAAATCAATAATATCAGTATATACTTTTTCATAAGTCATCCTCATTATTCTGCCATATCAGCATTATTATATTCAACAATCTTCTTTTTACCATTGACTATAAACTTCTTAAGCTTAGAATCACGAGCCTTTATGGACCTTATCGCTTCTTGAATCGCTTTAGTTTCTGTGCTTCCCACACCTTTTTTCGTTAAAATTTCAGATGATACCAACCATTCTCTATTATTGTTGAACAAACATAACAACACTTCAACTTCTGCGATATATTTTATAGGCGGCATAGTCGTTGGTTCTATTGAAACCACTGTTACGACTGGTATTAACAAAAAACTATTCGAATCATCAGTCGAGGCCATTCCATTAAGTGTGACAGCTTGCGTCAATCTGTTATGCAACAATACAGACACTTCCTCGCTTATATTTTCAGTTGAAGGTTTCAACACACTAATAGTCTGTGCTTCTGCGATATAAGAAACGAACATCAAAGATGTTAGTAATAACAATATTTTATATTTCTCCATACTACTCCTCTCCTATTACAATCCAGACTTCACCAAGTCCGCGTTCATAAATTTTACTATCAATTAAAAAAGGTTCTTTTTTAAGATAACTCCTAAGAGAATTTGCAAATCCACGAGCATCGAGAGCTGACTGTTTACCATTACGTTCTTTGTATAAAGGTATACGGACTTGTTCAAAAGCAATAAAATTCTCCGTTGCATTAGTACGTGTAGGCGCATGATTTACAGTATTATCTTCCATCCAATATGAAATGATATCAGTAAGTTCAATGTATTCATCTTCAAATTCAAATTCCTCTTCAAATGTAATGTCAGAAGAATCCCACAGTTTTAGTTTCAGCACTATTTCACGGCCGTTCTTTGCCATATCATCAAAATGCGACATCAGTTGTGCGCAAAAAGAATCTATGAAGTTAAGCACAGCCTCTTCTAGCAAAAGATTTATCGGTGCAGATATCGAAGGAGAGCCCACTCCTGAATTAGCAGCAATTACCTTATTAGTATATGCATCTAAAGCCCTAAGATTGTATGATATATAGCGTTGTGGACCTTTTTGCATTGGCACAAAATCAAGGTCCAGAATCATGTCGGCTTTTGCCGTCCTTTTAACTTTATCAAACATCGACTCATAAATATAAGCACCCGATGATGAACTTTCCAGAAGACTCATCTCAACTGATTCTTGTTGGATAGACTTCAAGGTTTGCTCAAGATCTTTCAAAGGGAAACCTCTTTCTGCCATAATTTTAGAAAGTTCCGAAATAACTAGGCGCAAGTCTTCAACATCATCTTGTATGAATATATTGGAAACATCTGAAATTTTATTAACATTTCCATTCTCATCAACCCATTCTGTCACGTATCCATTTCTTGAGCAATATGCGTCTGATGGTATTATCATTATGACTGGTTTCTTTGCACGAACATCCGATACGGTCTTTTCCTCTTCTGGTTCTGGCAACACAACAACACTTGATGATTTACATGATGTAAATGACATTGCTGTCAGTATAATTATCATCATTGACAACAACATCAAAGTTTTTACCGACAAGTTTTTTTTCATTGTCAACTTTTTTAATACTTTTTATCCTCGCAAATTTATGCTATTTTTCCAATAAAACAACTTATAAAACATAAAAAAACGAGGTGCATCTTTTTTGCAGATGCACCTCTCAATTTACGCACATAACTCATTGTATTTAAAGCACAAACTATGGCAACGGATATAAAGTCGCTGCATTTTCTGGAGATACGATGTCACCAGTAAACGTAGCCTGTCCACCGTCATTAGAGTAGAACACTATTCTACCCGTTCCATTAGCTTGTACATACACTTTAAAACTCACAGGAATAACACCCGTCCATGTTCTAAACGAGCCAGTTATCACAAAAGGGCCTTCTGGGTCAGACATATCCACATTATAAGATGTCAATGTGGCTGGTGTGTTTGGCGTATCCCACGACTGCCAGTTCCAGCCAGGCCAACCTGGAGACGTATAACCAGGTCCAATGCCAGGAACTCCTGGTCCATACCACGACAATGGCGATGCTGCAAATCCAGAATTGATTGCTGGAGGATTATTAAACGCGATACTGATTGCTATTTTATCTTTTATAATAGCAAAATAATTTTGGAATGAAGTTACCGGAGACTCCTGTCCGAATGGACCGATGAATGTATTTGCTTCCAAGACAAATGCCGTGTCTTTCACCAGCTTTGTCATTTCGGCACGCGACTGTGCCAATTCCATCGCCTGACGTGCTTTACGCGCTTCGCGACGTTGCATTCTTTCTGTCTGGGCAGCACTCTGCGCAAATAGACTGCCACTTAAGAACAGAAGTAACGTTAATGATAATAATCTAGATTTCATAATACCTGATGTTTTATTTTCCCATAAACACCAGATATTATTTTTTTGTTTTAATGACAACAGACAAAGGACTATGAATTACATATTTTAACAATGTATATACAGCCCGCTGTCTGTTGTCTGTTGTCGTTATATAACGTATTTTGTAACGTCTGAATTTGGTTCTAATTCAATAGGTTCTGCGCCATACTTGAAGACGACAAGTTTTTTGCCACCTTTAAGAACGACCTTGTCTTCTGTAACCCAAAGAGCTGATGCTTCACGAAGGCCAACGACTTTCATATTTTGATTTACAGCGAGATATTCATTGATACGATCTTGACGTGTTTCGCCGCCATGCTTTATCATCTTGTCGATTTCTGGATGAGGATCGAGATAATGAGGATTGATTTGGAATGGAACCAAATTCAATGTTTTGAATGAAGCTGGTTGTACGATAGGCATATCGTTTGTTGTACATAATGTTGGGCAAGCGATATTTGAACCTGCACTCCATCCGATATAAGCAGTACCTTTTCTTGCAGCCTCTGCAATAGCATCCATCAAACCATATCTGTGAAGTTCTGCAACGAGATGGAATGTGTTGCCACCACCGACAACGATACAATCAGCGTCTTTAACAAGTTGAATTTTATCTTCCACTTCATGAACTGAAACGAAATTGTTCAATCCTAATTTTTCTTCAAACACTTTCTTAACTCTTGCTGTATAAGCATCGTAACTTTGTGGATATGGATTTCCATTGATGAAAACGCCTGCAAAAGGAACGAACACTATTTTACTATCTGATTTAAGATTATTTTTTTCACAGAAAGACTCGAGTTGACTCATTGGCCAAGCGAGATATGTCTCTCCAAAATTTGTCGAATTACTAATTAATAAAAGATTCATAATATTTTATTTTTACTTTGCCAAAATTAAGCATTTTTTCTTAAAGAATTACGATTATTTTTCATATCTTTGAAACAATGATTAAAAATATAAAAGCACTAATACTATGAAAGCTAAATCACTGATAATTTGCATTTTATTAATTCTATGTTCAAATACAGCCAATTCTCAAAAGACATATAATTTAGAATCTCCGCAAAAAAAAATCAACATTAAGATTACAGCGGATGATGATTTCCTAAAATATTCAGTCACTCATGAGAATACCATAATTTTAAACGATTCTCCCATCAGCATGGAACTGAGCGACGGTAAGATTCTAGGTGCTGCTCCTGTTGTAAGAAGTTTCAGAAACGAAACCGTGAACGAAATAATAAAAGCTCATTTATATAAAAAAGAACAAGTCGAGAACAATTATAACGAGTTGACCCTAAATTTTAAAGGAAATTATAGCATTCAATTCAGGGCTTACGACAACGGTGTCGCTTATCGTTTCTGCACAAAGTTCCCAAAACCTATAGTCATTGTAAACGAAGGCATTACATATAATTTCGACAAAGATCATACTACATATATCCCTTATGTCAACCCAGGAAAAAGTTATGGCGACAATATCAGCAAACAGTTCTTCAATTCATTTGAAAACATTTACACCATAACTCCAATCTCTAAAATAGAAGACGATAAACTTGCTTTTCTTCCTATATTAATATCATTGAAAGACAATAAGAAAGTCGTTATCACCGAAGCAAATCTGGAAGATTATCCAGGCACATATTTAAGAAAAAACAATAATAAGAGCCATAGTCTTAGCGGCATACACGCCAATTACCCAAAGACAGAAGAACAAGGTGGCTATAATATGCTGCAATATCTTGTAAAAGAACGCGAGAACTATATCGCTAAAGTGCAAGGAACAAGAGATTTTCCTTGGAGATGCATGGTGATTTCTGAAAATGACGAAGAATTGGCCAACAACGACATGGTTTACAAACTTGCCGCACCATCACGCATTGAAGATGACAGCTGGATTGTCCCAGGAAAAGTCGCGTGGGAATGGTGGAATGCCTGGAACATCAAAAACGTTGATTTTGAATCAGGTATAAATAACGAAACATATAAACATTACATCGATTTTGCCTCCAAATACGGCATAGAATATGTCATTCTTGACGAAGGATGGGCTGTAAACAAAAAAGCCGATTTATTCGATGTGATACCAGAAATAGACATCATTGACTTAGTAGAATACGCTGATTCAAAAGGAGTTGGCATCGTCTTATGGGCTGGTTACGTTGCTATAGAGCGCGACATGGAAGAAGTATGCAAATATTATTCAGAGCTAGGCATCAAAGGTTTTAAAGTCGATTTCATTGACAGAGATGATCAGAAAGCTGTTAACTTTTATTATAAAATGGCAGAGACTGCTGCTAAATATCATCTCATCATCGACTTCCACGGGGCGTACAAACCAACGGGGCTCAACCGCACCTACCCTAACGTCTTGAACTTCGAAGGTGTCTACGGATTGGAAAACGTGAAATGGAACCAACATCTCGATTTGGTGACTTACGAAACCACAATACCTTTTATAAGAATGCTTGCCGGTCCGATGGACTACACACAAGGCGCGATGCGTAACGCAAACAAAGACAACTATAGAGCAGTCTGGAGCGAACCAATGAGCCAAGGAACACGCTGCCGACAACTCGCTGAATATGTCGTTTTCGAATCACCGTTCAACATGCTATGCGACAGCCCTAGCAATTACATTGACGAAGATGAATGCTCCCAATATATAGCAGAAATACCGACAATCTGGGACGAAACCATCGCCTTAGATGGAAAAGTCGGCGAATATATTATCATCGCACGCCGTTCTGGCGACAGATGGTATGTAGGCGGTATCACCAACTGGGATGAACGCGAAATAGAAATCGACTTGTCTAGATTAAACTTAAAGCATAATCAGGCGACAGAATTCCGCGATGGCGTCAACGCCAATAAAATCGCAGAAGATTACGTCAAGAGAAACATCAATATCGACAATAACATTTACAATGCTAAAATGAGCAAAGGCGGCGGTTTTGTACTCATTTTCTAAACCATTGATTTTTAACATTTTGATTTGAAAAATTATTTACAGAAATTCGGTTCTTAATTGGAGTTTTTTTTGCAATTTTGCACCTTCAAAAAAGACAATTATGAGCGAACCTAAAGGAGCATTATTATTAGGTACTGAAAGCGTTGGAAAGCTATTAAAAAAATACGCAACACCTGCCATTATTGCGATGACTGCTTCGTCATTGTATAACATGATTGACAGCATCTTCATTGGTCAAGGTGTTGGACCATTGGCGATTTCAGGATTAGCCATCACCTTCCCTTTCATGAACTTAGGAGCAGCCATCGGTGCTATGGTCGGTGTCGGTGCTTCAACCGTCACTGCTATGGAACTTGGAAGGAAAAACTACGCCAAGAGCTGCCGCGCATTGGCTAATACCATCATGCTCAACGTCTTTTTCGGCATCATATTCACTATAGTCTGTCTCTTATTCTTAAAGCCAATACTTTTCTTCTTCGGTGCAAGCGAACAGACATTACCTTACGCTTACGAATATATGCAGATAATACTTATCGGTAACATTATCACTCACTTATATCACGGACTAAATTCTCTTTTAAGAGCTTCAGGACACCCAAACGAAGCCATGTTCGCAACGATAATAACAGTCTTAGCAAACGTTTTCTTAGACTGGCTTTTCATCTATCCTCTCGAAATGGGAATACGCGGCGCAGCAATAGCGACAGTCATAGCTCAAACAATACCACTCATTTATCTTTTCAAGATATTCTCAAATCAAAATGAGCTCGTACATTTCGACAGAAAAGACTTCGTCTTCGATATAAAAATCATCAAAGACATTCTTGCAATAGGATTGTCACCATTCCTTTTAAACTCAATGCTTTGTGTTATCATCATCATAATTAATAAAGGATTGAAAGAATTCGGAGGCGACTTGTCAGTCGGAGCTTATGGCATCGTAAACCGCGTGACATTCTTCTTCACCATGATTGTTTTAGGCATCACACAAGGAATGCAACCGATTGTCAGCTACAATTACGGAGCGCGACAATTTTCAAGAGTAACAGAAGCATTGAAAAAAGCTATCGTATTAGCTTTCATAACATTATCTATAGGATTCATCATAGGAGAGACAATACCAAGATTTGTTTGCCGTCTTTTCACCACCGATGAAGAACTCTTGAAATATTCCATCGACGGCATGAGAATAGTGATGCTCACATTCCCAATCATCTCCTTCCCTATCGTCATCGGCAATTTCTTCCAAAGCATAGGAAAAGCAAAGAAATCAATATTATTGTCACTTTCAAGACAAGTTTTGTTTTTGACACCTTTATTATTAATACTTCCGAAATTCATCGGCATCAACGGCGTCTGGTGGAGCATTCCAATTTCAGATGCAATCGCGACGATACTTTCGTTAATAATGATTTATCGGTATTATAGGAATTGAGGAACTGAGGATTTGAGGAACTAAGGGTATGAGGAACTAAGGGTATGAGGAACTGAGGATTTGAGGAGTTGAGGAGTTGAGGAGTTGAGGAACTAAGGGTATGAGGAGTTGATAAATTTGTTGAACCTTAAAAACTAAAAAATATGAATACCATAAATTTGCTAGTCTTTTCTACTGAAGATGAGAAGAAAAGAATGATAGTTGATGAATTGTCTTTTGATTTTGCTAAAAGAATAGTTTTTCTTCGTAAATATCTCACTACATCTGTTGATGATAAAGAGTATATTATGTCAAAACAAGTTCTTAGGTCTGGAACAAGTATAGGTGCAAATATTGCCGAAGCAGAACACCCTCAATCAAATGCTGATTATTTAAGTAAAATGAATATAGCATTAAAAGAAGCTAACGAGACTAAGTTCTGGTTGATGTTGCTAAGAGATTGTAAATATATTTCCGACGAACTAGCAGAATCGTTATTGCAAGATTGTTATAGAATTATAAAAATATTGGCTACAATAGTCGGTAAAGTAAAACTGAAAATAAAAAACACAAAGTAATAAATTAATTACCCCCAATTCCTCATACCCTCAATTCCTTAATTCCTTAATTCCTAATACTCCACTTCTTCCAAGAAGAGAGCGTGTGCTGGCATAGATGTTCCGGCGGAACAGCGGTTTTTGTTTTCTATCACGTCGCGGAATTGTTGAAGCGTAAGTTTTCCTCTTCCCACTTCGAGTAATGTCCCAACGACAGCGCGAACCATATTCCTTAAAAACCTGTCAGCTTTGATTTCAAAGACTAACAAATCATTTTCTTCAAAGAAACGAGCCGCCATAATCTTGCAGTTGTTTGTCTTAACTTGAGTATGAAGTTTTGAGAAGCTTGTAAAATCGGTGTATTCAAATAATATGTCAGCGGCTTTCTGCATCATTTCCACGTCAAGATTTCCGTGATAATAATAAGCGTCGTGGTTATGGAAAGGATTTTTTTTCTGAGTTATATAATAACGATATGTTCTTGACTTTGCATCGAAGCGAGCGTGAAGGTCATTATCGACTTCCCAACATTTATATATCACAATATCGTTAGGCAAAAAGATATTAAGTCGTCGCACCAATTCCTCGCAGTTACTTATCGGCTTTTCCACATCGAAGTGAGCGTAACAGTTACGTGCGTGAACGCCAGTATCGGTGCGACCGCAACCCGTGATGCCAATTTTCTCGCCTAATTTAAGACTGAGACATTTCTCCAATTCTTCTTGTACTGAAATAGCACCTGGCTGTATCTGCCAACCATGATAACGTGCTCCATTATATGCGAGATGTAAAAAATACCTTTTCATAATTTATAATGCATAATGCAAATATATTTCGCAAAAATATAAAAAATAATATTGCTTTTTAGAAAATTAAAATATAACTTTGTAACAATGAAATTCACCAAGATGCCACGGGAGTGACATCACTACTTATTGACTTATTGACCAAAACTTAACGCCATGTCTATATTTTTACTAGCAGATGACGTATTTGACTTTCCGTCTGCGAACCTTGCAAATCAAGATGGCCTTCTTGCAATAGGAGGCGACTTATCCCCAGAGCGACTTATTATCGCTTATTCATCAGGCATCTTCCCTTGGTATTCCGAAGGAGAACCAATCTTATGGTGGTCACTGGATCCCCGTATGGTAATGAAACCTACAGAACTAAAAATCACCAAATCACTGAAGAAAACCATTGATTCGAACCGTTATTCATGTTCCATCGACACCAACTTCGACAAGGTCATTGAAATGTGCGCTAATGTTGAGCGAAAAGACCAAGACGGCACTTGGATTTGCCCAGATATGATAGCGGCTTACAAAGAGCTTCATCGCATTGGCTTCGCTCATTCTGTCGAAACTTACCTTGACAACGAATTAGTTGGAGGTTTATACGGAGTTTCTATCGGAAGCGTATTCTGTGGCGAGTCAATGTTTCACACCAAGACCGATGCTTCGAAAGTAGCGTTAAATCATTTATGCAATTTCTTAATTAACAACAACTTCAACATTATTGATGTACAGCAAGACACTCCACATTTCAGGAGAATGGGCGCTTACACAATACCTAGAAAGAATTTCTTGAAACTATTAAAAGACTACATCAAGCACCCTTCACTAGTAGGCAATTGGGGTGATGGCACCGCTACATGGAAAGAAGTTGTAATCAGTTAATTATGAATTTGTCATAACCGAATACAACTTCTCTTACAAAAATATAATTTCCATATTCTAACTTTATTAAACACTACGACATATCGTTGTGTTCATACAAGTTTTTTTTGCAGATAGACTTTTTCCTATTTTTCGTTTACAATTAATATATAACTGCTCTTCCGAGTTCTAGCAATTTCTTATAAGCATTTTCATCGCCTTGTTTTGCAGCTTTTTCATACCATTCTACTGCTTTATCGATATTCTTGTCAACTCCTTGACCTGTCTGATAGCAGTAAGCCAGCAAACACTGAGCCTTTGAGCTACCTTTTTCAGCGGCTTTGCGGAAGCAATTTACAGCTTCTTCGAAATTCTGAGCCACACCTTGACCCAATTGATAGCAATCGCCAAGTATGCACAATGCGTCGACATTACCTTGTTCTGCTGTTTTTGTGAACCAATGTACAGCTTTTTCATAATCCACTTCAACGCCAACGCCATAGAAGTAACAAGAACCGAGAGTAAACTGAGCTTCGTCGTCACCTTTTTCAGCGGCTCTCATAAACCAGTTGAATGCTTCTTTGAAGTTTCTTTCAACGCCCTTTCCAGAGTAGTAATATCTACCTAAATTAAATTGACCCTTGGCATCGCCTCCCATTGCTGATTTCTTATATAACTCGAATGCCTTATAGAAATCCTTTTCTACGCCGTGACCGTTTTCGTAGCAGTAGGCAAGTGAAGTCTGCGCTTTAGTGCTACCATTTTCCGCAGCTTTATCATACCAGTCCAATGCTATTTCCATATTTTGTTCCACACCTTGACCATTGTAATAGCAGTTACCCAAATCATATTGAGCATCGGCATTACCTTGTGCAGCAGCCTTTTCGAACCACTCTACAGCCTGTACGAAACAAGTGTCGACACCTTGACCATTATAATAGCATTGTCCGAGAATATATTGAGCCTTAGCATTGTTTTGTTCTGCAATATTCCTATACCATTTTACAGCCTCTTCGTAATTTTGTTCCACGCCTTCACCATTAAAGTAACAGTTAGCCAAATTAAACTGAGCATCCACATGACCTTTTTGAGCTGCTTTTTTGAGCCATTCAACAGCCATTACCTTATTTTCTTCATTGCCGTCTGATTTCAAATAAATCATCGCCAATTGATTTTGCGCTTCTGTATTACCTTGTTCAGCTGCTTTGAGGAACAACGTCATAGCTTCATCAACATTTTGCTCCAATCCATAGCCATGATAATAACACAAAGCCAAACTATATTGAGCGTCAGCATATTCTTGTTTAGAAGCCATCTGATAATATTCTACTGCCAATTCATAATTTTGAACGACGCCCTTACCTTCGTAATATATATCACCAAGAACTTTCTGAGCTTCAGCATTGCCCTCTTTAGCAATTTGAGTCAGCAATTCAATAGCCTTAACATAATCACGTTCAACACCTTCACCACGATAATACATAAGACCAAGCTTTCCTTGTGCAAAACTGTCACCTTGTTCTGCAGCCTTTGAATACCATTGTATTGCCAAATTATAATCTTGTCCCACACCTTGTCCTGTGTAATATAAATCGCCCAATATTCTTTGAGATTCAGAATGTCCATTTTCAGCAGACATCATAAAATATGAGGCGGCTTTTTCATAATCAACATCACAGCCATTACCTGAATAATAACATAATCCCAACTTATATGCAGCATCTACAAAACCATATTCTAATGATTTTGAATAACATTCTATAGCTTTAACGTAGTCTTGCTCAGCACCCTTACCTTCATAATAGCAATCACCCAAACCATATTGAGCTTGTGCATGACCTTGTTCTGCCGACTTCGTATACCATTGATAAGCATGTTCAAAATTTTGCTTAACACCTAAGCCTTTATCGTAACTATATGCAAGATAATATTGAGCATCAACAACATTCTGTTCTGCGGCTTTATTGAAATATTTAAATGCTGATTTGTGGTCTATCTTTATGCCAAAACCATGATAATTGCATAAACCCAACATATACTGAGCATGAGAGCTACCTAATTCATCTGCTTTTTCATACCAGCCAATTGCAAGTTTATAATCATGTTCTACGTTTTCTTCATTAAAGTAATAGTCTCCCATGAAATTCTGCGATTCCATATCACCCTGTTCTGCAGCTTTTCTATACCATTCCAATGCCATTTCAGCCTGTTCTAGATTTTCAGCATTACCATAAACATGTGCCAATTTTTTCTGAGCTTCCACCGATCCTTGCTCTGCTGCTTTTGTATACCAATCAATGGCATTTTCATAATTTTGAGCAACGCCATGACCATAATAATAACTATCGGCAATATATCTATGAGCTTCAACGTGTCCCATTTCTGCTGCTTCGTTAAAATATCCCAAAGCAGCATTATAATCAACATCAAATTCACCACCTTCATAATATTTGACGCCCAATAGGAATTTATCTTCCATCAAATCAGAAATATTCACCAATGTATCACAAAGAACTAAAGTTTCACCTTCTGCTATTGCTATTGATTTAATCAAGTCCTCATGACCTTCTTTTTCTATTCTGACTTCATATTCTGCAGACAACACATCCTTGATTTTCAACGGAGTCTTTCCCTTCAACTCTTCATCGATATAAACATTGGCTTTTTTAGGATAAGATTTTATCACGAGATAAGTCTGTATCTTTTTAGCTTCTTCAACTTCCAATGTATCGCCATAAGCAAGCAACGAATCTGCTGAAGATATTTCAACTAAAGTATCATTAAGTACAAAAGCTTCGCCATCTGCTATTGTTATTGTTTTAACCAATTCCTCAAAACCTTCTTTTTCTATTCTGACTTCATAATCTGAAGGAATTATATCCTTGATTTTCAACGGAGTCTTTCCCATCAATTCTTCATCGATATAAACATTAGCTTTTTTAGGAAATGTTTCCACATGAAGCGTAGTCTTTGACTTTTTAGCTTTTTTAGCTACTGCTGCGACTGAATCAGCGACAAGTTCTTCAACATTCTCTGTTACAAGTGTATCTGTCACTATTTCTTCGACACTCTCAGCGACTTCTTCCTCAACAGTTTCCTGGATTTCCTCTTCAACTATTTCCTCAACGATTTCATTCAAGGTGATGTTAAGTTCAAACGCCTCACCTTCTTGTATCGAAATATTTTCTACCTTTTCTTCGTAGCCTTCTTTTTCTATTCTGATTTCATATTCTGCAGGAATTATCTCCTTGATTTTCAATGGAGTCTTTCCACTCAATTCCTCATCAATATAAACATTTGCTTTTTTAGGATTTGTTGTGACTGAGAGAGAAGTCTTTGTTTTTTTAGATTTTTTCTCTTTTACTTCTTCCGAAACAATTTCTTCAACATTTTCAGTTACAACTTCTTCGGTTACAATTTCTTCCTCTTTAACATCTTCTGTTACAACCTCTTCTTGAACAGTCTCTTCAACTTCTTCAACGAGTTCTTTCAATGTTTCATTGACAACGAACGCCTCGCCTTCTTGTATTGTTATAGTTTTGACTATTTCTTCATAGCCTTCTTTTTCAATTCTGATTTCATAATCGGCAGGAATTATCTCCTTGATTTTCAATGGAGTCTTTCCACTCAATTCCTCATCAATATAAACGTTTGCTTTTTTAGGATTTGTTGAGACTGAGAGAGAGCCTGGTTTTATTTTAACCTCTTCCTCTTCAATTTCAGCGACTTCCACAACTTCAGGTTTGTCTTCCCCTTTTGATTTTTCATCTTCAACCGCGACAACTTCCTCTGTTTCTGACTTATTCTTTTTAGATTTTTTCTCTTTTACTTCTTCCTGAACAATTTCTTCAATTTTTTCAGTTACAACTTCTTCAGCAATAACTTCTTCAGGAACAATTTCCTCCGTTTCTTCAACGATTTCTTTCAATGTTTCATCAAGAACGAACACCTCGCCTTCTTGTATTGTTATAGTTTTGACGATTTCTTCGTAACCTTCTTTTTCTATTCTGATTTCATATTCAGCAGGAATTATCTCCTTGATTTTAAACGGAGTCTTTCCACTTAATTCCTCATCAATATAAACATTTGCTTTTTTAGGATTTGTTGAGACTGAGAGAGAGCCTGGTTTTATTTTAACCTCTTCCTCTTCAATTACAACAGATTCATTTTGCTTTTCATCTGTAACATTCTCATTTTTAAATTCGTCTTCCTTAACAGATTTTTTCTTTTTAGCTTTGATTGTATCTGTTACTATTTCTTCAATAGCACTTTCATCAAATTCATGTAAAAGATTATTTTTCAATATATTATCATTTTTTGCACTTATCAAAACTGTACTAAGGCACAAAACAACAAATACCAAAAAGCCAAATATTTTTTTCATAACAAATGTTTATATTTATTCAATTAATTTTCTTCATCATCAAGGCTATCGAGATATTCTTCTTCCCAATTATCAGGAATACCTTCTGCCCATTCTTCATCATAATACTCTTCTCCGACCAGTTTTTTATCTTCTTCAACGTCGACGACAGCTCCTTTAAGAAGTTGTTTCATTGTCAAAGCCGGCATCGGCAACATCTGGCCGCCTTCACCTGTAGATATTGCAATTCCGATTTCATCTTCATGAAGTTCATTCATCCATCCTACAAATTCAGCGACATTCATATTTGTTACAGAATACTCTTCCCAGTCCTCACTGATATTGCTAACAGCCTCATCTTCACTGCTCCACACTGGGATATATGAATTTTCTTCAGCATCTTCAACCATTGCAAAAAGTCCAGGTTTTGCTTCAAGCAACCAGAACATATCATTTTTTCTTACTTCCGTGATAAAGTTTTTTAATAATTCCATTTTATATCTTGTTTAAAGTTTATATATTTCTCAAATCCACAGTTCCCAACTAAATTTCATCGAGTTCGAGCCATCGCAGTTCTTTTTCATCGATGAGATCTGTTATTTCGTTCATTCTTTTGCCGAGAGCTTCTATTTCTTGATAATCAAGCTGTTCTTGCATTTTAGCAGTAATTTCAGCCTTTTCTATCTCAAGATTTTCGATATCTTTTGCCAGCTGTTCGTATTCTTTTTGTTCTTTATATGTACGTTTTTTCTTTCGTTCTGTTACAGGCTTTTCAACGCGAGCCTCTTGTTTTTGGGCTGCTTGTTCTCTTTTTTCCTCTTTATTTTTCTCTTCCAAATATTCATGATATTGAGAATAGTTACCCATAAATCCTTTCACTTTGCCATCGCCTTCAAACACGAACAATTGATCTACAGTTTGGTCGAGGAAATACCTATCGTGAGAAACGACCAAAAGGCAGCCTTTATACGACTGCAAGAAGTCTTCCAACTTCTGTAATGTCAACAAATCCAAATCGTTAGTAGGCTCATCGAGAATTAGGAAGTTAGGATTTGACACCAGCACTGTCAAGAGATATAGGCGTCTTTTTTCACCGCCGCTCAACAAGGAAACTGGTTGACGATGCATAGAATAAGGGAACATAAAATGCGCCAGGAGCTGGTCGGCCGAATACGTTTTATCTTTCCCATAATGAATGACTTCCGCAATATCCTTTATTGTTTCGAGCACAGTTTTACGTTCATCGAATTTCATTCCTTTCTGAGTATAATAGCCATACGCAACAGTTTGACCTGTAACGATAGTTCCAGAGTCAGGATTTTCATTTCCTGTTATCATATTCAGGAAGGTAGACTTACCGATACCATTTTTTCCGATTATACCGATTCGCTCACCTCTTTTAAATATATATTCAAAGTCTTTAAGTATTATTGTATTATCGTAAGATTTTGACACTCTGTCCATTTCTAGGATTTTACCGCCGAGGCGTTGCATATCGGAACCGAATTGCAGTTCATTGTTATCGCGACGCATTTTAGCTTTTTCCTGAAGGTCGTAGAAGGCGTCGATGCGAGCCTTAGCTTTTCCTGTGCGAGCCTGCGGAGTGCTGCGCATCCATTCGAGTTCATGTTTCAGGAGCTGTCCTGCACGTTCTGCAGCTATACGTTTATTTTCCTCACGCTCACGGCTTTTCCTCACATAATAGTCATAATTTCCGTTATGAGTATACATCGTTCCCTGATAAAGTTCAAAGATTTTATTACAGACTCTATCGAGGAAATAACGGTCATGAGTAACCATAAAAAGTGTCTTCGTCGACTGAGTGAGATATTTTTCAAGCCATTCAATCATGCCCATATCGAGGTGGTTGGTAGGCTCATCAAGGAACAGAATATCAGGATCATCGAGGAGTACAAGAGCAAGGGCTAGGCGTTTCACCTGACCGCCTGATAAAGTTCCCACTTTCTGCGACAAATCGGTGATATCGAAAGTATATAGAAGTTGTTTAAGACGCTGTTCATACGACCATGCTTGCAGCGCATCCATCTGAGAGATAGCATCTTCCAGCTCTTTTTTCGTATTTAAATTACTATCATCGACATGATTGAGCAAAGCATTTTCATAACGCTGTATCACCGACATAATATCTGTATGACCAGTAGATATAACCTCTTGTATTGTCAGTTCAGGATTGAATTGAGGCAGCTGTTCCAGATAGCCGATTCTTATATTTTCGTTATATGCTACCGAGCCTTTGTCGCTTTCCTCTTTTCCAACGAGAATTTTCATCATGGTTGACTTGCCAGTTCCATTTGCTGCGACAAGTGCAGTCTTCTCCCCTTTTTCTATTCCAAAACTGATGTTTTCAAATAAAAGTTTATCACTAAAAGCCTTAGAAATATTGTCGATAGATAAATAATTCATCTTTAAATTTTATTTTGGCAAATATAAGATTTTTTTGGCGAATTACATTATTAAATAATAGCGTAATTTGTTTTTTATTTCAGTATTTTTTATTAAATTTGTGGTCCAATATTTTAAATATAAAGCTATGATGAAAAAACTTACTTTTCTATTATTATCCGTAATGCTTATGACATCTGTCTCAGTTGAAGCACAGACTAAAGCATTTCGCAATCAAGCAGATGAAAACACATCATGCACTAATCTTCGTTTCGACAGAAGCGGCATCATTGAGTCAACAATCTTGACTGAAGATTTCTCAAAATTCACAGCAGGCAGCGAAACAGAACCGGACCACATTCGTCTTGACGATGCAGAAACTGGCGTCATCAGCAATGAATATTTCAACACAAACGGCTGGAAAGGCTCCGAGATATATCAGGCTGGTGGCTGCGCTTACATCGGATTCAGCGAAACATACCAAGAAACAGGCATTATAATCACACCTGCAATCAACACAAGCGGTGCTATTTACATCAACTGCCGCATGCGCACTTTCGACCCAGATGGCGACATCGTTGGCTATAATATCGTTGACGAAAACATGGAAGTCATCGACTCAAATGTCGATTTCATCAGAGTAAAAGACGAATGGACAAATGTCTCATGGTTCACATCAGCAGGTACTGAAAACTCACATATTTATATCTTCTCTTACAGCAAGAACGTCTTGATTGACGACATTGAAATCGTATCACTTCAATTGCCAGCGACAACACTTTTAGAAGAAACAAATGTTGGCACAAACAATTTCACTGCAAACTGGGAAGCTGTTGAAGACGCTGATTCTTACATTTTTAAATTAACAGCAAAACACACAGCCAATGTCGATGAAACATTCTACTACACAAACACAAGTTTCGACAATGTTGCTTCAGAAGGCACAATTTCATCACCTGAAATCACTTCAGAAATGGAAGCCACAGTAGAAAACTGGCACATATACATGCCAGCCTTCATCAACGAAGCAATCGGCATCACTGGCAAATACGCAAGCAGCGAAGTATTCGGCTCAATAACATCTCCTGTTTTGGATTTATCTTCAAACAACGGCAATGCTACCCTTTCCTTCAAAGCACACGCCAACCTTAACGAAGAGCTCATGGTTTACCTAATAACTTCAGAATATGGATATTACGATATTGCTTATGAAACAAGCATCGTAATTGAAAAAGAAGGTTGGAACGAATATTCTATAGAATTGAAAAACGCCACAAACGACGCTTATATTGAAATAACGAACTTCGGTTCAGGAAACGTTTTCTTCGACGACCTAAAATTATCACAAACAATAAAAAGTGGAGAATCAAAAACATTAGTCATCAATGAGTTAGAAGTAGTAGACACATCTTACAAAGCCAACATCGACCAAGCTTTCGTCAATGACATTTTATCTTATCAAGTTGCAGCACGCAAGAACGTCTACTCCACCAACAATAAAATAATCGGCACCATCGACAGCGAATTTACAGAAGCCAAGACAGTGGATCTCGTCAAAGAAGAAATTGCTTTAGATATGATCAGAATTGGCGAAGGCACAATAGAGTCAAGCTATGCTCCTATCTCAAATTATGGAACAGCAAATTATTCCATTTCACAACAGATATATACGAAAGACGAAATCAATAACGAAGGCGGCGTAATAAAAAGCATTTCATTCCATAACAAGAAAGGCAACGCCAACATGCGCAACATCACAGTATTCATGTGCAACACCATACAAGACTCATACAGAGACAGTCACGACTGGGTATTGATAGAAGAATCACAAATAGTATTCAATGGCAGTTTCACATTCGGAGCACAAGACGAATGGACTACAATTGAATTACAAAAACCTTTCACATATAACGGCAGCAACATTGCCATCAGCATCTATGATGCAAGTAGCAACAGCTTAGGTTATAACGGCAATCACGACTCATTTTACTCACATGCAACTGACACATTGAGAGGACTTTACAAAACATCATCAGAAAAGATAAATATCTATAACATTGATGAAGAAATTTATTGCTATGGATTAAAGACAAGCAGTTATGTCACACCTGCGAACCAATATTATGTAAATGACATTGACATTGAAATTGAAATGGTAGCTTCTGATGTAAAAACTCCAAGTGTTCCACAAAATTTATCAGCCAATGCTATTGACGAAAATTCCATTTCATTAAGCTGGACCAATACAAAAAATGCGACTAGCTACAACGTTTACCGCGGAACAGAAAAATTGGCAAATGTAGAGACAACATCTTATCTTGTTGAAGGCTTGAACTCCGATACTCAATACTGCTTCACAATAACAGCTCTCAACGGCGATGTTGAATCAGAAAAATCTACTGAAGTATGTGAATACACAATAAAGGAAACACCTATTGTAGCTCCTACAAATCTAATGGTTTCACCTATAGATACAGCATCAATCATATTAAACTGGAGCATGGTCTCTTCTGCTTTGAGCTACAACATTTACCGCGACAACGAATTCATTGCCAACGTAAAAACAAATTCATATACAGACAAAGGCTTAAATGCTAATACAGAATATTGCTATGCAGTAACATCTGTTTACGAAGGTGAAAAAGAATCAGAAAAATCCACAGAAGTATGTGAAAAGACAATGGCTTCTGTCGGACTTGACGAACTATCATCATCACTCAACATCTACCCTAACCCAGTCAGCGACAGACTTTATATCGAGACAGATGCAGTGATTGAAGAGGTTATCGTTTATGATATCTTTGGAAGATGTAAAATAACAGAAGCACAAAGACATAAAGACACAAAGTCACTAGACATTTCCGACTTGAGTAACGGCATTTACTTCGTCAAGATTAGAACAGCTGACGGAGAAACAGTCAAGAGAATAACTAAAAAGTAACAATGTAGAGACATCACTTTTGTGGTGTCTCTTGTTTATATAAAATTTTAAAATTCAATCATATGAAAAAATATTTACTATTATTTACAGCATTGCTTCTCGTTACAGTCGGCATTGCACAAAACACATCTAACCGTATAAATTCCAAAGAAGATTTCGAAAAAGCAAGTCGTGACAAAAAAGAGAATTTCGTTCACAAGAGACTGAGCGACATTGAACAATATCGAGATAGCGACATTGTGTTGACAACCATTCTCACTGAAGATTTCTCAAAATTCACAGCTGGCAGCGTAGAAGAACCAGACGAGACACGTCTCGACGACCCTAACACTTCAGAAATTGACGATGCATACTTCAACACTCCTGGATGGGTTGGTTTTGAAGTATATCAAGCTGGAGGATGTGCATTTTTGGATGTAAATGAAGAAACCGGCATGTTAATAACACCTCTCGTAAACACTGCAGGAAACGTCACGATCAAATGTCGCGTGAAATCCGTTTCTGCTGAAGGCGAATATTTCTGTTATAACATCATCAATGAATTAAACGATGCTTTAGACCTTGAATACATATTCATTCCTGGACAAGAATGGGTTGACGTAGAATTCGTATCAACTTTGGGCGAAGAAAATTCATTTGTAATATTATTTGCCATGTATGACGCACTTTTCATCGACGATATCGAAATCGTAAACCACCATATTCCAGCACCTACTTTATTGCCTGAGACCAACATCACAAGCAATGGATTCACTGCCAACTGGAATGCATTAGAAGGCATAGATGAATACTATTTCCAATTTTACGCAAGACACACCGCGCAATACGACGAGACATACTTTTTTGTCGACTATGATTTCTCAAACGTCATATCATATGGAACGACGGAAGACCCTGAAATACCAGACGAAATTTCATGCGAATACGGTTCTTGGTTTGTCTTCTTGCCTGTTTACATCAACAATGCCATGGGCGTATCTGGCGCATTCAACGACCAAGATTATTATGGATATTTATCATCACCAGAATACGACTTATCATCAAGCAACGGCACATTCAGCATAGCATTCTCCTTAAAAGGCACCACCGACGATTACGTCACTGTGAACCTCATAAACAGCAAAGGAGAAATAGCTGACATTCAGTCAATATCACTACCTGACAACGAATGGAACGAGTTTGAATTCCAAATGGATAAAGGAGACAAACAATCAGTAATCGAAATCATATACCAAGGAAGCGACAACCTCTTCATAGATGACATGAGAGTGTTCCAGGAACTTCCAACAGGCACCAAGGTAACTACACCTCTTATCCAAAAGCTCTGCTATGAAACCAGCGTAGACGTCAGCATTCAGGAGCACTACAAATATGACGAGTTATTCTACCAAATCTACGGCATAAAAAACATCTATGCTTTAGATAACGAAACCAACGAATACTATGTATCAAACGCGATGTACGGAGACTTAAGCGAACCACGTTTCGTCACATTAAGCGGAGAAGACATAAAAGACATCAAAACACAATCACCAGCTTCCGCCCATTTCAACAAAGGACAACTCAACATCTATAATCCTGACAACGAAATGGTTTCAGTATACAGCATCAATGGCGTTTGTGTTTACAGAGCGATTGCAAACGGACAAGTTGAGCTCAACCTCACACATGGCACTTACATCATAAAGATTGGAAACAAAGCAATAAAAGCAATCAATTGAACAACCAGCAGTCAGCTACAACACCGATAGCTGACTGCTTATAAATTTTCACATGATAATCTGCTGGCAACTTTTCATAACATTCTTAAACATAGGAGCTTTCACCATTGGCGGAGGTTATGCCATGCTCGACATGATTGAGCGAGCTGTGGTGAGGAGACACAAATGGATCGACAGCGAGGAGTTTTGGGACGCAATTGCGGTAGTTCAGACGCTGCCTGGTGTATTCGCCGTAAACTGCGCACTTTATGTAGGATACAAAATCAATGGAACCAAAGGAGCTATCGTATCTTGCCTCGGAGCCATGATACCGTCAATTGTGATTATGCTGCTCATCGCCATGTTTTTCACCGATTACAAAGACAATCCTACCATCGAAAAGATATTCAGAGGAATACGTCCTTGCGTAGTAGCTCTGATATTGTCACCTGCAGTCAAATTATGCATTACAGCTAAAGTAAACTGGATGACAGCTATCTTCCCTATAGCCACCGTAATTTTAATCTGGTGGTTCAGAGTATCGCCAGCATACATTATTTTATTTGCCATAATAACATGCTTTGCACACGCGATTTTAATGAGGAACTGAGGAATTGAGGAACTGAGGAATTGAGGAATTGAGGAACTAAGGAATTGAGAAATTGAGGGTATAAGGAGTTAATTATGAATTATGAATTATGAATTATGAATTGATATGATATATTTACAACTATTCTTAGTATATTTAAAAATTGGTCTCTTGGGTTTTGGAGGCGGTTATGCCATGCTCTCGATGATACAGTTTGAAGTCGTGGAGAAGCACGCATGGATGACGATGAGCGAATTTGCCGATGTTGTTGCCTTGTCGCAGATGACACCAGGGCCTATTTCCATCAACTGTGCGACATACGTAGGCTATCAAGTCGGAGGTATATTCGGCTCGTTATTGGCTTCGTTTTCAATAGTATTTCCTTCGTTAGTCTTATTATATTTCGTATTAAGATTTTTGTTTAACAACAAAGAAAACGTCATCATCAAAACCACATTAAAGAACCTAAAGCCATTCATTGCTGGACTTATTTTCTCAGCTGCCATGCTAATGATGAACGCAGCCAACTTTCCAGATGTCGGTTTGGGGAATAACAACGTCAGCATCATAATATGCGCTGTAGCATTCGTCTGCGTTTTCTTCTTCAAAGTCAATCCGATGATTTTAATTGCAATGTCTGGAGTTGCTGGAATTATATTCTTTTAAAGGAATTCAGAAATTCAAAATCTTTGTAAGAATTAAAAAGTTCTTAGTCCAACAGCCAATAGCCTTGGTTCAACAGCCAATAGCCTTGGTTCAAAAGCCAATAGCCTTAGTTTTAAAAAAAATCCTAATTCCTAATTTATAATTTCTAATTTTTCACTATATTTGCGTTTCATGTAAATTTGAGGAAAGCGATATGGAAAACAACGAGTTGGATTTTGTAAATATTCCTGTTTCAGAGGATTATAACGAGGAAAGTATCAAGCATCTGGAGTGGAGCGAGCATATCAGGACTCGTCCTGGCATGTATATCGGCAAGGCTGGTGACGGTTCTGCACATGATGACGGTATCTACATCCTTCTCAAAGAAATCATCGACAACTGTATTGACGAATACGTCATGGGGTTCGGCAAGTCGATAGAAATCAGCATCAACGACGGCACGGTACGCGTACGCGACTATGGTCGAGGCATACCACTCGGCAGTCTTCGTGACTGTGTCGGAAAGATGAACACAGGTGGCAAATACGACTCTAAAGTCTTCAAGAAATCCGTAGGTCTCAACGGCGTCGGCACCAAAGCCGTAAACGCCACATCATCACATTTCAGAGCCCAATCATATCGTGACGGCAAGACAAAATTCGTCGAATATTCCAAAGGTAAGATTTTGGTAGAATCAGAAATAACAGACACCGAAGAAAAGAACGGCACAGAAATGACATTCACACCTGACAAGGAAGTGTTTGGTAACTACCACTATATCATGGAATATGTCGAGGAAATGATATGGAACTACGCCTTCCTCAATAGTGGTCTGTCTGTTTATCTCAACGGGCAGAAATACCAGGCAAAAAACGGTCTCTACGACTTATTGCTCCGCAAGATTGGAAAAGAAGAGACATGCGCCTACCCTATCGTTCATATCAAAGAAGGTGATTTCGAATGTGCTTTCACACATTCCAACTTGACATCAAACGAAGAATATTTCTCTTTCGCAAACGGTCAGCACAACCCACTCGGTGGCACGCATCTCAACGTATTTCGCGAAGCGATAGCAAAGACCATCAGAGAGTTCTATAACAAGGATTACGAAGTGTCAGACATTCGCTCTTCTTTCGTGGCGGCGATAAGCATCAAAGTCATGAATCCAGAATACGAAGGGCAGACCAAGACCAAGTTCAGCTCAACATTCATGGAGCCAGACGGCGTGACAATCAGAGCTTATATCACAGACATCATTAAACGTCATTTCGACAAATTCTTGCATATCAATTCTGATGTAGCGGAAGCTCTTATGCGCAAGATTCTCCAAAACGAGAAAGAACGCAAAGGCATGGCTAACATCAAGAAACTCGCCAAGGAAAGCGCGAAGAAAGTAAGTCTCAACAACAAGAAACTCCGTGAGTGCCGTATTCACTACAACACAAATCACGAGAAACGTCTTGAGACGACCTTATTCATCACCGAGGGTGATTCAGCATCCGGAAGCATCACAAAGAGCCGCGACGCTCAGACACAAGCCGTTTTCAGTTTGAGAGGCAAGCCTTTGAACTGTTTAGGATTGACTAAGAAAGTCGTTTATGAAAACGAAGAGTTCAACCTATTGCAGGCAGCTCTTAACATCGATGAATCAATAGAAAACTTAAGATATAACAATATCGTCATTGCAACCGATGCCGATGTCGACGGCATGCACATCCGACTTCTGTTGCTCATCTTCTTCCTTCAGTTCTACCCTGACGTGGTTCGCGACGGACACCTTTATATATTACAGACTCCGTTGTTCCGCGTAAGAAACAAGAAGAAGACGATTTATTGTTACACTGACGAAGAAAGAATCGAAGCAATCAAGAGTTTGGGAACAAATCCTGAGATCACACGATTCAAAGGTCTCGGTGAGATATCACCTGACGAATTCAGTCATTTCATCGGCCCTGGCATAAGATTGGAACCTATCATCTTGCGCCATGACTCAAGTATCATGGAATTACTGAAATTCTATATGGGAGGTAAAAATCCACCAGAGAGACAGAAATATATCATCGACAACCTAAGAATGGAAGATGATACAAATATCGACAAATTAGAGTTGATTGGATGATAATCCAATTAGAAATCAGGAATGTGGAATTAAATCACATTCCTTTTTTTCATTATGTCAAAATTCAAAAGACAAGAATTTTAAAAAAACAGACGTGTCAATGTGTATTTATTTCAAAGGAAACATTGACGCGTCTCTACATTCGCTCCTAATTCCTAACTAATTTCCTAAATCTCGTTATAAATAAAATCGCTGCTAATAAGATTCCTGCCATGAAGCCACCTACGATGCCTTCTGCACCGAGTCCGAGTTTGAAACCGAGAAGATAACCGACAGGGATTTCTACCAAGATATAACATATCAAAGCACAATACATAGGGTATTTCACGTCAGTGAGTCCGCGCAAAGCTCCAAGCATCGTGACCTGAGTACCATCAATCACTTCAAAGAAAGCAACTACTACAAACAATCTCGCCGTTATCGCAACGACATCTTCATCCGCGCTGAAAATCATTGCCAAGTACTCTCCGCCGAAAGCGTATAACAAAGCGAAGAACACCATAATAGCGATGCCGAGATGCATTCCTGAATAAGCGTGATTCTTGATAGAAATTAAGTCTTTACGTCCCAAATCATGAGAGACTAAAATCGTGGAAGCAGACGCCACACCATTGGCAATCATGAAAGAAAATCCTATCATGGTCTGTACTATCTGGTTAGCTGCCAGCGTCTTCTCCCCTAGCCATCCCATCATGATAGTCATGAATGTCAAGGAGAAAAGTTCCAGCGTGAGTTGCGTCGCGATAGGATAACCGACTTTCAGCACCTCGATTTGTTTTTTGAAAGATATTGCCGCCTTCGAGAAATATGACAGATAGCTTCTATATTCTTTTTTAACCAATACAATGACTATGAATGCTATAGGCATCATGATTCTGGATATGAGAGTAGCGACGCCTGCACCAGTGACGCCAAGTTCAGGGAAACCCATATAACCATAGATGAAACCGAAGTTAAGGATGACATTCAGCACGTTACATCCTATAGTTATCAGCATGGAATAGAAAGTATTGCCGAGACCTTCAAGGAACTGCTTGAATGTCATGAATAAAAGATATGGAATAAGAGACAGCGTGACAGTATAATAATAACCGTCGAGTATTCCGAGCACCGATTCAGGCTGACCGAAGCTGCTCAACATCGGATTAATCAAGAGAAGCAGTCCACAAAGCACTGCACTTATCACACCATTGAGCAGCATGGAATTCATAAACAACACGCCCGACTGCTGGCGTTCGTTTCTCGCATGATGAATGCCGACTAAAGGAGTGAGACCCATCGCGATGCCAAGACCAATCATAGTGATGTTGGTGATGATAGCACTCGAGAGCGACACGGCAGACAGCTCCACCGCACCGAGGCGACCCACCATGATAGTATCCATAACCTGCACTAATTGCTGTCCCGCAAACGACAATATCACCGGAAACGCAATACGAAGATTTTCTATGTAGTATCTTTTTTGAATCATAAAATGCCTTGAGCTTTGAGCCATGAGCACCGAGCTATTCCCAAGGCTCAAAGCCCATAGCCCATTGCTCATAGCAATAAAAAACGTCTTGTCGAACCTTAACTTTTGCATTTACAAAAGGACGTCGGTTCAGCAAGACGTGCGGGTGCAAAGATACGAAAAAAAACATTATTTTTGCACAAACTTATTTATAATGGGAGCATATCATAAAGTCATCAATAGTTTCTCTTTTTTAGTAATATTTTATATCATTTTAACATTTTTCATAAAATCAAGCGAATTAATTTTCACATTACTATCAGGTGCTCCAATTGAAGATTTCTCTGGATTCATATATGGCAACCTCATATCTGCATTGTTTATAAGTCTGTGTATTTTCATAATATATTTTCTCATTTCATTTTTATCAGAAAAAGTCGCGAAATATAGCGCGGCAATACTTTTCTCAACAATGTCACTTTGTGAAATCGCTCTTATAATTTATCATAAAACTACAGGCTTATTATTCAGCACAGACCTATTAAACAGACCCTTATGGGAAATGCTACTCACAATAAAAAGCGTAGCCAACTTCTGGACGACATTCATAGCCATATTAGCGATAGTATCTTTAACATACGCTTTTATCAAGATATCTGATAGGAAAATCCGTGATTTTTACTCAAAAACCACCATGTTTATAATATTCTTATCCATTCCTATGATATTATTATTATCACCAAATCAAGATAAAAATATAGTTAATAAGATATGGTTTTGTCTACATTCAAACATAACAGAAAGTAAAAGCAATACTGTTTCCCCTAACGGCAACTATAAGCTGTCACAAGTTGAATTCAATCAGTCTTATATCGACAAATACAAAGCTCTATATCCTAACAGAACTATTATCAACGACCATTATCCACTAGAGCGTAAAGACAACATTGCCAACGTATTAGGTTCATATTTCAACAAAGTCGACACAAAACCTAATATTGTTTTCATTATTGTAGAGTCATTAGGAAGTGATTTTTTAAGAAGTGAAAAATATGGCTACAGCATGACACCATTTTTAGATTCACTGTCGAGACATTCATTATTATGGAGCAATTGCCTTTCAACGACGCCACGCAGTGCTGGCGTACTTCCTGCCATTACAGCTTCTGTTCCTCATGGCTCCAAAGGCTTTCAATTCGGCGACATTCCTGCTTGTAACTCATTGTTACCCATACTAAAAGAAAACGGTTACACCAATAATGTCTTTTATGCTTGTCCATTCAGTTTCGATAGGATTTCCGACTATCTATCATCTCAAAATATCGACTATATGTCACCATTCAAAAACGAGTGCAACCAAAACAAAGACAAGGATGATTTCGATTATACATCATGGGGATATCATGACAAGAAAATGTTTGAGAGAAGCTCAGAAATCATCGGAGAACGCAACGACAATAATCCTAATCTAGACATATTCATCACCATATCTCAACACGACAACAAACTAGTACTCAGAAACAAAGATTTAGAGAAATATTATTACGACAAAGCAGAGACATTGTTAAGATCTATGCCTGAAAACGAATACAAGCGATTGAAAGGAAGAAAAGGTTTCATTACAGCATTCTTATACAGCGATGATGCTTTAAAAGACTTCTTCCACTCATACACCAAACAATACGACAACACTATCTTTATCATTACAGGCGACCACAGCCTAAACATCAATTACACCAATCCTTTAAATGCATATCATGTGCCATTAATTATATGGTCTCCATCTATCAAAAAGCCACAACATTTTCATTCCGTAGTGTCGCACAATGACATAGCTCCATCCTTAACAGCATTATTGAGAGATAACTTCAATCTTGACACACCTGAAAACATACATTGGATAAGCGATGGATTAGATACCACTCAAAATTTCACAAGTAACGCTATCACTTATTTCATGACACAGACAAACAGTTCTACAAACCTATTATTCAACGACTTATATTATACAGAAGACAATAACGACAAGAAATTATACAAGGTACACGACAACCTATATGCGAAAGCCATTGACGATGCTGAATTGGCAAAAGCTATGAAAGAACGCATGGAAATAATACAATACATTGACAATTACACATATACCAATAATTGCATAAGCATCAATCCTATAATTCCAGACAAGAAATACAAGCTAATCAAATCTGTTAATATTGATTCTGTGCTATGTACTTCCGGCAAGGAAAAGCCAAGTGTATCTGGAATAAAAAATGTGAATATACATTCATCAAAGATAAAACCAGGTTATTCTGACATCAAGGTAATTTTCACAGCCGACATGAAATATACGGCTGACATTCATCACCAACATTTCATCAATATGAATATAAAATGTAACAATGCAGACTGGTATCCAGATGTAATATCAAAAAATATTGTAGAAAAGGACTATCGTCCTGATGAATGGCTACGACTTGAAATCACTAAAGTTTTTGATTTACAAAGCTATAACAAAGAGAGCAAGCTAAACTTTTACTTAACGCCATCAGAGCACGACTCCCAATGGAATCCAGATCACACGGTATTATTAAAGAATATTAACATCAGCATTTTAGGAGTTAGCGTTAAGAACTAAGAATTTTCCATTTTCAGACGCATAAACAATCTATTTTTTATTTCATAGGTATTGTCAACACATCCCACTAATTTTCAATTATGAATTATGAATTATGAATTGAATTCTGGGCGTTCCGGCTACGCCGTCGGGCTTTCCGCTATATCTTTGCTCGCTAAACCGGGGTCGGGATATGGGAACGGGATCAGGAATTGGGAATAGAATCAAATCTCGTCCCCGTCCCCAAATCGCTCGCAAAGGATGCCGCTCCAATCCCTAACGCATTGGAGGCTGCTAATACCAAGTCGCGAGCCACAACAAATGGTCACTGAGCCTGTCGAAGTGATTTATATTCTCTCGCAAAGACGCAAAGAAACGCAAAGAAATTATAAAAGTATCTATGTTTTTATGGATGAATAATCCGCGTAGATACTTGCGATACGTGGAGGTATCATCAACGCCAGCGATGATGAAAGATTGGAATTTTTCGCGGTGGTGGCGGAACAGAATTTCTAGAAAAACCACTTAAATTATTTTGAGTTCTCTCATTAATTAATAATGTATTTTTATTAAATTTGCCTAATATTGTTTGATAGCATTAAATATAATTATGGCAAAGAAACAACTCAAAACAAAGAGTATCGAAGAAACCTTATGGGAATCAGCGAATAAGTTGCGTGGTTCTGTTGAACCTTCTGAATATAAACACGTTGTACTTAGTCTCATATTCCTGAAATATGCAAACGACCGTTTTGAAGAACGTCGCAACGAACTCATCGCTGACGGCAAAGCAGCGTTCATTGACCAAGCCGTTTTCTATAATGCCAAGAATGTGTTCTACATAGAAGAACAAAGCCGCTGGAGTTTCATTATGGAGAACGCCAAACAAAATGATATTGCCATAAAAATCGACAAAGCATTGTCTGCTATCGAAGACAGCAACCCTACTCTCAAAGGCGCACTTCCTAGTAACTATTATTCCGGATTAGGTCTCGACAGAGCAAAGCTCGCCGCATTGCTCGATGAAATAAATAAGATTGACACTCTGAAAGACCCTGAGAACGACCTCATCGGACGTGTCTATGAGTATTTCCTCGCCAAGTTCGCTATTGCAGAAGGCAAAGGCAAAGGTGAATATTACACTCCTAAAAGCATCGTAAATCTCATTGCTGAAATCATAGAACCATATCGCGGCAAAATTTACGACCCTTGCTGCGGTTCTGGCGGCATGTTCGTGCAAAGCATGAAGTTCATCGAAGCTCATCACGGAAACAAACGCGACATCTCCGTCTATGGCCAGGAATATACCAATACCACATACAAGCTGGCGAAGATGAACCTCGCCATTCGTGGCATCGCCAGCAACCTCGGAGAATTGGCAGCCGACACTTTCCACAACGACCAGCACAAGGACTTGAAAGCCGATTTTATCATGGCCAATCCGCCATTCAACCAGAAATCATGGCGTGCCGATAATGAGTTAAAAGACGACCCTCGTTGGCATGGTTATGACGTGCCGCCTACAAGCAACGCCAACTACGGATGGATTTTAAATATAGTCTCCAAACTTTCCAGCAATGGCGTAGCAGGTTTCCTCTTGGCAAACGGAGCCTTGAGCGGCGACGGCATAGAGATGAACATACGCCGACAACTGCTACAAAACCACCTTGTTGAAGCGATAGTCATACTTCCACGCAATATGTTCTACTCCACCGACATCAGCGTCACGCTGTGGATTTTGGCAGGCAACCGCAAGGCTCGCACAGTGGAACAGAACGACAAGATGGTGAAATATCGTAACCGCGAAAACGAAGTCCTGTTTGTGGATTTACGCCAATGGGGAGAACCATTCGAGAAGAAATACATACAATTCTCTGCTGAACAAATCACAGAGATTGCCCAAAACATACACAACTGGCAACGCGAAGGTTACGAGACCACATACAAGAACATTCCAGAATACTGCTATTCCGCCTCGTTGGATGAGATTGAGAAAAAATCATGGAGCCTTGTGCCAAGCAAATATATCGAATTTAAAGACCGTAACGAAGACTTTGACTTCGACGGCAAGATGAAAGAACTGCAATCCGAACTTGGAGAACTTCTCAAACAAGAAGAAGCAAGCAAGAACGAACTGAAAGAACTATTTGAAAAGTTGGGATATAGAATATAACAAAACTGACAAAATCTGCTAATTTTGCACAAATTAGCAGATTTTAGCAATATTATAAAATCTTTAAAGCCAAAAGAAATGACCACAAACAAACGCTTAGGCGACTACATACGAGAAATTGACGTCCGTAATAGAGACTTGTCTGTTACGGAATTAATGGGCATTAATATAAACAAACATTTTATGCCGTCAGTGGCAAATGTAATTGGAACAGATCTTTCGAACTACAAGATAGTATCAAAAATGCAATTTGCCTGCAACTTAATGCACGTTGGCAGAGATGAAAAGATTCCAATGGCAATGTTAACTGAAGATTCTCCTATAATAGTTTCACCAGCTTATTTTGTTTTTGAAGTAATAGATACAGATTTACTGTTACCCGAATATTTAATGATTTGGTTTCGTCGTAAGGAATTTGACAGAAATGCTTGGTTCTATACGGATGCTGATGTTCGTGGAGGTATGGAAAAAAATTCTTTACTTGACATGTCCCTCCCTATTCCACCTATTGAACGGCAAAGAGAGATTGTTGCAGAGTATGAGACATTGAGCAAGCGAATTCGTTTGAACGAGCAGATGATTAGCAAATTAGAAGAAACCGCCCAGACGCTCTACCGCAAGATGTTTGTAGATGGCATCGATAAAGAAAATCTGCCAGAAGGCTGGAGCGTTGACACACTCGCTAATCTTGCCATATTGAAAGCTGGAGGAGATAAACCAACAGATTTTTCTGAAATTAAAGATGAATATTACAAGATTCCTGTATATGCAAATGGATTCGAAAACAAAGGCATTTTTGGTTATACAACAAAACCAACCATTACAGAACAAAGCATAACAATATCGGCAAGAGGTACTATTGGATACTGTTTCTTAAGAAAGCAACCTTATGTACCTATTGTTAGATTAATAGTTATTATTCCCAACAGCAAATCCATTTCACAATATTTATATTACTATTTAGAAAACTCTAATATTAAAGGATCTGGTTCTGTTCAAAGTCAACTAACAGTTCCTGATATGGAGGCAATAAAAATAATATTACCTCCTAAGAATTTACTGATAGAATTTTACAACAGGGCGGAAATCATTGACAAATATATTGCTCTATACGAACAAGAAAACGAAAAACTAACCGAATTACAGTCTTTGCTATTAGCGAGGATGGGGAGATGAAAAAATAAGGAGGAGAAAAAGAATGAATAACAAGAATAATAAGGAAGTAACATATCCTAGATTTTTGGACAATAAGCCTTGTGGAAAAGATTTATTCGAAGGCAAATCTCACGAAACCATTGCTCAAAACATTGTGAATGTAATTGAAAACAATAATTCTAAAATAATTGGAATCGACGGCGGATGGGGTTCTGGAAAGTCTAATATGGTAAATTTAATAAAAGACAAATTAAACAAGAATAAATTTCATTTCTTTATATATGATGCATGGGGACATCAAACAGATTTTCAGAAACGATCAATCTTAGAAAATCTGACAGGTTACCTTGTTGATGAGGCAAAGATTTTAAATAAAGATAAATGGAATGGAAAATTATTGCAATTGTTATCAAGAAAAAGAAGTGTAGGAACTAAAATTGTCAAAGAACTAAATGCTATTACCAAGGTAAGTGCACTAATTGCCTTTACTATGCCATTATTAATTTTTATTGATAGTCTAATATTAAATAGTCTTGGCAAATTGTTTTATTGGGGAGGAGTTGTACTTATTTCATTATTTCTATTATGCTACCTGCAAATAAAAAGCATGAAGAAATATGGTCAAGACATTAATTTTTCTAATTTCATACATGAGTTATTTTTATCATATATGGACTACACTAATGAGAAGGATAAAAATAGCATAGAACAATCTATGAAATATGAAACCATATATGATGAGGAACCATCCAGCCGAGATTTTAAAAATTGGATGAAAGACATCGACAATGATATTAAAGAAAATAAATTGATTATTGTATTTGATAATATGGATAGACTCCCAACAGACAAAGTTCAAGAATTATGGGCTTCTATTCACACCTTTTTTGCAGAAGAAAAATACAACAATATTCATGTAATTGTACCTTTTGATAGAGAACACATTAAATCTGCGTTTAAATCAGAAGATATTGTTTTGAATCAAAACGAACAAAGTGACCCTAAAAAACAAAGTGTTCAAAACGATAACAACAAATCAATATGCTTTGGAAACGATTTTATAAACAAAACATTTGATGTTGTATATCGAGTATCTCCTCCTGTAATGTCAGATTGGAAAACATATTTTTCGGATCGATGGGAAGAAGCTTTTGGAGAAAAAGTAGATAATAAAATAACTCAGATATATGATTTACTTTCAAAATCCACCACTCCTCGTGAAATCATAGCATTCATCAACGAATTCGTCTCTATCAAACAATTATCCGATAATTCTATCCCCAATGAATACATTGCATTATTTATTTTTGGCAAGGATAAAATATCATTAAATCCACAAAAAGAAATACTTCAACCAAATTACTTGGGTGCATTAGATTTCATGTATAAAAACGATTCAAATTTACCTAAATTCATATCCGCATTATATTACCAATTACCTCCAGAAAGAGCATTGGATATTATTTATACTGAAAACCTCAAACAAGCGTTGGACAACGCTAACATAGAACAAATAGAATCTATACAAAGTCAAGAAAAACTATTCTTCTCCATATTAGAAAACGCAATTGCAAAAATTACAAATTTCTCTAATGCCATTGTATCTTTAGATAAATGCTTTAAAAATAACAATTCACAAAACGAGCAGATGATTTGGAATTGTATTTATTCTGGAGTAAAACAACTAACAATCAAAGAACCATTACAACAATACCAAAAGATATTGTTAACTAAAATAAAAGACAATGATAAAGACGAGTACTTAAAAACATTAGTCTTAGGTTTTTCTAACATTCAAGAGTTTGATGCTATTAGTTTCTATAGCAGTATCAAACAATTATCAGAAATGGATGACATAGATCCTTATCGTTTTCTTTCAGAAAAAGAAGTTGATGCAAAATCTTTTATCATTTTTATTGAAGAAGCAAAAACGGATTATGGTAAATATAAGATTATGTGCAATGAAAATAAATTGAATGAATATCTATCAAATCTAAATGTTGAGCAATTAAGTAAGCTGACATCTATCCCGTATATTAAAGATGAATATAATCTAGATCCATATAAAACATATTTAAATGAAATACTTGATGTAAATATAAATAATAAAGACAATATAAAAATATTAATCAATAGGATAAAAGAAATAGAGCGACCAATTGAGAAAAAGTTACCTGATAATATAATTTACAATTATTTTAATTCAACAAAAGAAGGTGATGAGTTTTATTACGATTTAATATGTATGCGCATTGCAAGATCGAATAATTTCTATCGTAGTTATCAAACATATTTTGATAAAGTGCTTAATTCAACAGATAGCAATCTTTTAGAAAAGATAGCAAAAAGAATTGAATATTATATCAGCTATGGAGATTTACTATTAAATGTTGATAATATGAAGCATTATCCTCTTTATAAAGAAGTTCTAAAAAAGCTTACAGAAAATAGTTATGGAATATCTTCAATGGATATAGTACAAGTACTACAAAACTATGAAATGATAAAAAATAGTCTGGAATTAGATTCTGAGATATTAATCAAGCGATTAAATGGATGGAACAAATATGCTGAATCAAAAATAACAGTTGATAATATCAATTCCATTCCTATTGTTTTCTTTAGAGATATAATGAATGACAATAATAATATTTCCAGCCATTGTAAAGCTACAGCAAAAGATTATTTAAATTCAAAGACAAAAGAGGATTGGAAACAATCAATTTTAGACAACAATTATGATTACCAACTTCTATCAATTATTAGACCTAATATCCAGATATGTTTTGATGCTTTCAAAGAACTTCTTATTGGTAAAGTTGATGGTAATAATTTACAAAAAAACAGTATTGATTTCTTAGTTAACTTGACAGAGACCCATGGTCGGAAGTTACTTTCCGCATTCAATAACGTCAGGGATTGTTTTTGTGATAAAGGATGTAATATGACAATTGACTTATTTAATTGTTTTGGAGAATACCTGCTGAAATATGCAAAACTTGAAGACAAGAATTCTGCATTAAGAACAATATTTCCATCTTTAGTACTTGATAAAAAAGAAAATATTCAATTAATTTTGAAGTATCAAGAAAAGATGATAAATATTGTAAAAATAGCTGGGGATGAAAACAAAGATTTCAAAGACAAGATAAAGTCTTTACTTGATAAAGAGTATAAAGACGACCAAGAATTTAAAAACTTTGCAAAGTCAATTGGCATCCAAAGTCAAACAGAAATGACTAACGACGAAAAATCAGTTTAAATAAACAAACTTTTATAGAGAATAAAAACACCTATACCCATGTCCAACAACTACATAAACTTCGATGAATATATCCGTCAGGCGGAGCCGCAGAAACGTGAACGCGCTGAGGCATGGCGCGTGGCTATAGGATTGCAGGCTGTTGATGGCTTGAAGACTTCGGAATATCTGCAAGAAACAGCTCGCAGAAACATCGAAGGTGAAATTTCTATAGATGAGGCTCGCGAACTCGTAAAACAATATTATATCACCAAAACAACTCATAACGAAAATGATGATGATATTGAAGAGGCTGATAAGGTTTCCGGCAATATATCAAAACTGCTACAAACCGACGCTTTCACCTATAGCGTAGCTGGACTAGCCGCTATTCACAAGGCAATCTTTGAGGGCGTCTTCAAACATGCAGGACATTTCCGCGACTACGACATATCTAAAAAAGAATGGGTGCTTCAAGGTGATTCCGTCCTTTACGGCAGATGGCAGGACCTGCAAATGGCCCTGAAATATGACTTAGAACAAGAACACACATTCGATTATTCGTCATTGAACAACGAACAGATTGTAGAACATCTAGCTAAATTCGTATCCGGATTGTGGCAAATACATCCATTCTGTGAAGGCAATACTCGTACAACAGCTATCTTCACTATCAAATATCTTCGTTCCCAAGGTTTTAATGTCAACAACGAACTTTTCGAACAACATTCCTGGTATTTTCGCAATGCCTTAGTTCGTGCCAACTATCGCAATCTGTCTAAAGGCGTTAATTATGCACCTGAATTTCTGGTTCGTTTCTTTTCTAATTTGTTGTTTGGAGAAAAATGGGATTTGAGAAATCGTTATTTGCATATTCATCCAACAGAAGAGTGGAAAGTACAACCAAACTTGGCAACGCCCGAACAAGTACCCGACAAGTACCCGACAAGTACCCGACAAGTACCCGACAAGTTGCATACTGATAATTTGAATATTCAAAAATTAGTACAAATTGTCGGTGAGGCGAAGTTATCGGTGAAAGAGATGTTAGTGTCAATAGGACTTAAGAATCGTGAACATTTTTCAGATTACTATCTTAACCCTGCCATTGCAGAAGGATATATCTGTTTGCTTTATCCAGACTCGCCTCGTCATCCAAGACAGAAATATCTTCTTACGATAAAAGGACAGTCATTATATAATGAATTAACAAAACAAAAATAAAACCCTATGCCTCACTTCAACGAACATACTCTCGAAATGGCAATAATGGAACTCTTTGAAAACGAGGGTTACATTTACACCAACGGCGAACTCATTCACAAAGAGCTGTGCGATGTGCTGCTTCGCGATGACTTGCGCTTGTATTTGCAAAGTCGCTATGCAGAACATGGGATAAGTCCGTTGGAGATTGAGAGCGTCATAGCTCGTCTGACAGCAAATGCTGGCGTCTCGCTTTATGAGAATAACGTTCATACTTATCGACTGATAACAGAGGGTTTTGCCATAAAACGTGAGGATAGTTCAAAAGCAGATCTTTTCATAGAACCAATAGATTTCACAAAAGAAAGTAACAACATATTCCGCATCGTAAATCAACTCGAGATAAAAGGCACTGAGAAACGTATTCCCGACGGCATCGTCTATATCAACGGTCTGCCGATGGTGGTATTAGAATTCAAGAGTGCCGTCAAGGAAGAGACGACAATAAAAGACGCTTTCACCCAGCTGACAGTGCGTTATCGCAGAGATATTCCTGAACTTTTCAAATATAATGCTTTTGTGGTTATAAGCGATGGCGTAAATAGCAAATACGGTTCTTTATTCACGCCATACGATTATTTCTATGCGTGGCGTAAGGTGGAATCGGAAGATAAAGCTACTGACGGCATCAGCTCTCTGCTGACAATGATACAAGGTCTGTTCCGTAAAGAAAGACTGCTGAGCGTGATAAAAGATTTCGTCTTCCTCCCCGACTCTTCCAAGAAAGAACAGAAAATAGTATGCCGTTATCCTCAGTTCTTTGCGACACATAAACTATTCAACAACATTCGTCAGCACTGCAGGTTAAACGCAGACGGCGACGGCAAAGGCGGAACTTATTTCGGCGCTACAGGATGCGGAAAGAGTTTCACCATGCTCTTTCTCACACGAATGCTGATGCGCAGCCGTGAGTTCGCAAGTCCAACAATAGTTCTCATCACCGACCGCACCGACCTCGACACTCAGCTGTCGGAACAATTCGGCAAAGCCAAGACATTCATCGGCGACGATTGCATCGTTGAAGTTGAAAGCCGAGCCAAACTGAGAGAACATCTGCAAGGTCGCACGAGTGGCGGCGTGTTCCTGACCACGATTCATAAATTCACAGAAGACACAAAGTTATTATCAGAACGAGCCAATATAATCTGTATCTCAGACGAGGCTCATCGTTCACAGACGAATCTACTGCAGAAGGTACAACATACAGACAATGGAGTTCGACGCAGTTATGGCTTCGCTAAATATCTGCACGATTCATTGCCTAACGCCACCTACGTCGGATTCACAGGCACTCCTATCGACGCTACCATAGATGTCTTCGGCAATGTCGTCGATTCTTATACCATGACAGAATCAGTCGCTGACGAGATTACACGTCGCATAGTTTATGAAGGTCGTGCGGCAAAAGTGCTACTCGACAACACTAAACTTCAAGAGATTGAGAATTATTATGAAGAATGCGCCGAAGAAGGCACCAATGAATATCAGATAGAAGAAAGCAAAAGAGCAGTTACGCAAATGGAACGTATCCTCGGCGACCCAGACCGTCTGCAAACTGTGGCAGAAGATTTCGTCGAGCATTATGAATCTCGCATTGAAGAAGGAAGCACTGTGGAAGGCAAAGCGATGTTCGTTTGTTCTAATCGTACGATAGCGTATAATCTTTATAAGAAGATAATAAAACTTCGTCCTGAATGGGCGCAGAAGCCGACAAGCAAAATCATAGAACTGCCTCAATACGGAATGGCAGCAGAGGATTCGGAGCAATATAATAGCGAGGCAATGCCGATAGAACGCATCAAATTAGTGATGACTCGTAACAAAGACGACGAAAAAGAACTCTGGGATTTGCTTGGCACTGATGAAGACAGAAAGAAACTTGATGTTCAGTTCAAGAATCCTCATTCCAACTTCAAGATTGCCATCGTAGTTGACATGTGGATTACAGGATTCGATGTTCCTTGCCTCGACACAATGTATATCGACAAACCATTGCAGCAACACACTTTGGTACAGACGATATCACGCGTCAACAGAGTATATCCTGGCAAAGACAAAGGTCTTGTCGTTGATTATATCGGCATCAAAAACAATATGAACAAGGCGTTAAAGCGCTATGCCACAGGCGAAATAGACTCTGGCACAGTGGAAACCATAGAACAGTCAATAGCAATGGTGAAAGACGAACTTGACATATTGCGTCGTATGTTTGCGAAATTAGATTATAGCAAATTCACATCAGGCTCACCATTGGAACAATTGGACTGTCTCAATAAAGGTGCCGAGTTTATACAGGTCACAAAAGAAACCGAAAACCTTTTCATGGGACACACCAAGAAACTGAAGTCGGCTTTCAACATGTGTTGCAACAGCGAACAGATAACATTTGAAGAAAGAGAAGACATACATTTCTTCTGCGGCATTCGCTCTATCATTTACAAACTCACAAAAGGCGAAACGCCTGATGCAGCGCAGATGAACGCAAGAGTATGCAAGATGATTGAAGAAGCGATTCTTTCTGAAAGCGTTGAAGAGATAATTCAAATCGGTAACGACAAAGATAATCTCGACGTGCTCAGCGAAGATTATATGGAGCGACTCGCAAAACTCAAAATGCCTAATACTAAAGTTAAGCTGATGGAACGTCTGCTCAAGACCGTCATCACTGAGTTTAAGAAAGTAAACAAGATAAAAGGAACCAACTTCACCCAACGTCTCAACGAACTTGTAAATAGATATAACGACAGAAGTGACAGTGCAATATTCGCCGACGAAGTGCTTACCGAAGTAGCAAGTCAGATGGCGGATTTGCTCAAAGAGATAAACAAAGAAAAGCAGTCGTTCAAAGACTTAGGAATAACATACGAAGAAAAGGCTTTTTATGACATTTTAATTGCAGTCGCAAAACAATTCGGTTTTGATTATCCGACAGATAAAGCCAAGACTTTAGCGGAAGAAATCAAGAAGATCGTCGATGACAAATCCAAATACACCGATTGGTCAAAGCGTGATGACATCAAAGCCGAGTTAAAAATGGACTTGATTCTCATTTTGGCAGAATATGGTTATCCGCCAGTCACCAATGACGAGGTTTTCAAAGAAATCTTCGAACAAGCAGAGAATTTCAAGAAGTATAATTAAAATAAATTTCCTGTAACAAAAAAGCGCCACATCTCAATGCAGCACTCTTTCTTATAGTCGCAGAGTCTTAAAGTCTTAAAGTCGCAGAGTCGCAAAGTCTCTGAGTCTTTGTATCTTTGTGTCTTTGTGTCTTTACAACTTGTTGTCTTGGTGTGTCAATTAAACATCATCGCTCCAGGAACAATGCCTGCTCCAAATTTTGTCACGAAATTGCCATCAGAATCATAACGTAAGACATCGCCATTTTGAACGTAGTTCTTCACATCTGTAAGATAAATGTCACCGTCTTCTGAAACTGCAACCGTAGAGAATACCTTAGGACTGTTGTCCGTTGTCTGTTGACTGTTGACAAAAGGAACTGTCGGAAGTTCACTTGCATCAACCGACATCTTATATAAATCCAATGCGCCGAAGCCGCCGTTCAAAATAAATAGGTTCTCCCCCGCTTTGTCAATCGCCATTGATGATGGATAATCGCCTTCCGCAAAGTCGAAGCGTTTGACAATCTCTCTTGTCTTTGGATTGATGCAGAACAAGGCTGGCTCGCATGGTGGCATGTAACCGCCGCTGCATAAAACCCAGATATTGTTGTTCTTATCTAAAACGATGCTATGTGGCTCTGCTGTAACCGCCATCTCATCAACGAGTTTGTCTGTCGCAATATCTACAAATTGAATCGTCGAATTCGATGTTCCTGGCTGATAAAAATCTGACCAGTTTGTCACGATAACTTCATTGCCGACACGCACCATTTTTTCCGTTGTGTTGCCTGTCTCAACGAAACCTGTCTTCTGCATCGTCTCTGGATTGAAAATCCAAAGTCCTGTTGATTGCTGTGTTGAGATATATGCCTTGTTTTCATCAATAAACATAATATGACGTGGCAATTCCAAGCCATCTAACTTAGCCTCGTATTTCAAGGTCTTCTCATTGATTTTGTAGATATAGTTACTATTATTCACCACTATATATATTCCGTTCTCGTCAATCGCCATGGAGTTGGCAACATCGCCTAGCGGAGCGAGATTGACTTTATAAAACAGATTGTTTTCTACGGTGTCAGCCTCTGGGTCGTAGAATGTCAATGATGAATTAGCATAAGTGCATGTTCCTTCGTTCAAGATGAACAATCCTTTAGCAATGTTTTTATCTTGTGGTTCATTGTTATCTGGATTACATGAAACGAATGCCAATAATATTCCTAATAATAAAATGTTAAAGAGTGTTTTTTTCATATTCTTAAGCTTTGGGCTATGGGCTATGAGCTACGAGCCAAGACGATTTGCACAAGGCTCATTGCTCATAGCTCACAGCAATTTATAATTTAAATTCTAAATAAACCTCATAACAGCGTCCTGGCATCGCGCGCCAGAGTACAGTCTGATAATCGTTGTTTGTCAAGTTATTAATTCTAAATTCTAATCTAAACTTTTTCAACTGTTTTCCTAATGAAAGGTGATGTAATGTGTAATAAGGCAGGTCGTAAGCGAAGAAGTCGTCGTCGTTCATACTTGTCGTTCTCTTGCCTGTAAATTCAAAGGTGTAGTTCAGATTCCATGTCTTCCATCGTACCTCAGCGAAGGCATTGGCATGATGTTTTGGAATGTAAATCAACTGTTTGCCATCTGAATCGTATTGTTGCGCGTATTCGCTTTCGTCTGTTGTGTGGCTATAGACGTAATTTCCAGAAAGAGTGAAATTCCACAAGGCGTATCTGTAATTTGCTTTAAAATGAAACTCCGCACCTCGCGCCATCACTTCCGACACGTTCTTAGGCATCCAGTAACGATAAGTCGTCGGAACCCACTGTATCCAGTCTTTCACCTTCGAATAATAAAGCCCCGTTCTTAAATCTAAATTAAAATTAAGATTTTCATACAGATAATTGATGTCGAAATCTACGGTCTTTCCCTTCTCGCCTTTGAGATTTTCGTTGCCGCCCGGATTCCAGTACAAGTCATTCAGACTTGGATTTCTGTAGTTGTGACTATATCCTAAATTGAAACTCAATCCTTTGACGAAAGGCATTCTGTAAGCGAGCGTCGCTGTCGGGAAGAGACCTACAGATTTATCATCGACGATGTCGTTGCGAAGCGTCATCCTTAAATCTAAATCCTTGTAAATCTTGCCATCTACGGCAGCGTAAAAAGAAAGGATGTTTCTTGTTTTACCACCGATGGTTGAGCCTGTCGAAACCTCCGATTCCACGAGTCTGCCTTCGACAAGCTCAGGCATCGGGTCATAATTCGATGATGTCACCTTCTCATTATCCCATTGTATTTTTGCATATAACTTCCAACTCTTATACAAGTCTTGTTGTAAGTCAATGATTTGTCTGAAGACATCCGACTTATTCAACGAGTGATTCTGTGTTACTGGATTTCCGTTAGATGTATACGACTCCAAGAAATAAGTCTGCACTTCATGGAAATAAGACGACTTCACTTCTACCCTACCTGAATTCCAATAATATTTGTAGGACAAGAAGTTACGCGAGAAATCATTGTCGGCGTATTCTTTTGTATTATTAAAGACGTTAGGCATTATCTGCGGATAGTTTCTGTGACTGAACTGATTCCACGAGACGAAAGTCAGAAGCGAGTTCTTGAATCGCACCTGCATTTCCGGCATGAAACCGTAATCAACGAAATCGGCGTCTTTCTGTTTCATCTCCTGATGTGGTATCGTAGCGATGTTGGTGTAAGTGAAATCGTTATCGCTTGAATTACGATATGCCTTGACTCTGGCGATGAAATTCTTGGCAGAATATCCGACAGTGAGATACGAGCCCCAAGTGTTGAAGCTGCCGTAAGTCTGACGCAGGTCTAATATCAGTCCTTCATTGAATTTCTGATTGTTAGCGATGTTGACGACGCCGCCGAGACCGCCGCTGTTGGCTGAAGTCTTGCTTCCCCATTGAAGGGAAATCTCGTCGGTGAAGAAGACAGGTATCATGCTGAAATCCACCTCGCCGAGAGTTGGCGAATTGAGTTGGAAACCGTTCCAGAGGACGAGAGTGTGACTTGATGTCGTGCCACGAAACGAAGCCGATGCCGTACCGCCCGGACCATAAGTCTTGATGAATACTGGCGAATGCTGGATGAGCAATTGCGAAAGCGAAACCGTCTTGAGACGTTTTATCACCGCAGTGTCAATCTTACGCTCCATGGTCTTCTGCTGCACCTTATTATTAATATACAACGCACTTATCTCGATATTCTCGAGCATAACGGTGTCGTTTTGCGAAAATGCAGTGAGACTTAACGCAAAGAGAAACGACAATATTACTAACAGACGACGAGTCATATCAGCTTTGGGCTATGAGCAATGAGCTGTGAGCAATGAGCCTTTTTGACATACTTAAATGTGGACAAAGTCTGTTGTCCGTTGTAGGTTGACTGTTGACATTTTTAAACATAATTTTAAGTTTTAGTTAATAAATAAGTTAATTAACGTAAAACTTTCCAGTAAGATTTGTCGATTTCCTTTTGCAGATATTTCGACCGACTCTTATCCCGAAAGTCTTTTTTTAAGTCATAAAGTCTCAAAGTCACAGAGTCTCAAAGTCATAAAAAATTGACATCTCTGAGTCTTTGCGTCTTTATGTCTTTTATAATAAACGGCAGGTCTTCTGACTTACTCCTTACGTTCGGCGTCTTCCCATCTTTTTGGGGCAAAAGAAAGTGACATAATGTCGAACGCTGTTAGAGATCACAGCAGCGGGAACTGTCCGGGATTCACACCCGATTCCCTATTGAGTCCTTACGGACACCATTTATCGTTGGCAAAGATAATAAAAAAAGCCTAAAGTCTAAGGACTAAAGGCTAAAGTTTTTTTGGCTATTGGCTATTGACTGTTGGCTATTGGCTGTTGGCTATTGGCTGTTGGCTTTTGGCTGTTGGCTTTTGGCTATTGGCTATTGGCTTTTGGCTATTGGCTTTTGGCTTTTGAACCTTGGTGACTCGGTGACTTAGTGACTTAAAAAATCCCTCATACCCTTAGTTCCTTAGTTCCTCAACTCCCAACTCCCAATCAATACTCCTTCACCTTGCCTTTCACTTCGCCGTTCTTGTATGTGCATTCTGATTTAAGGCTGCCATCTTCGTAATATTCTGTCGCAGGTCCGTTGGCAACATTATTGGAAAACATCTTTCTTGTCTTTACATTACCATTTTCGTAATATGTCTCTTGAACGCCTTCGAACATACCATCTTTGTAAGTGTACATCACATATTTAGGACCTTGCATTTTTTCATTATACAAATACCATGTAGTAACGCCATCTCTCTTGCCTGCTTTATATTCCGACTCTTCTTGGATGTAGCCTCTGTCTGTATAAAGTATCGACTTACCATCAAGTTGACCTTCTTTGTATTCTTGTTTTGAAAGTGTTCTTCCATTTTTGTCAAACGAACAGCTGAGTCCATCAATCATATCGTTTTTGTAATCGGCTTTATTGACAAGGTTTGCTTGTTTGTCAAATTCCAAATAAACACCGTCTTTCTTGTCTTCTCTATAACCTATTATATAATGTGGTATTTCCGAATTAGGATGATTCTCCACCCACGCTCCATCTTTCATTCCGTTCAACACGCCACCATACACCTTGACTGCACCATACATCTGTTCGAAAATGCCATCAGACATAGAACTGACTCTGACGTTATAAATTTGTTGAGAAAATGCCGTCACAACAAACAGCATCATCACTAATGTTAAAAATATCTTTTTCATGTTATCTTAATTTTTATTAACAAAATTATTTTTTAAAGTAAAGGACGCCATAAATGACGTCCCTACTTATAGACTTATTGTCTTATTTACTTATAGACTTAATATATTCATCGATGCCTTTAGCAGCTTTCTTACCTGCGCCCATAGCGAGGATTACTGTTGCTGCTCCGCTCACTGCGTCACCGCCGGCGAATACGCCCTTGCGTGTTGTCTGCATTGTGACTTCGTCGGCGATTAAGCACTTATGTCTATTAGCTTCCAAACCTGCTGTTGTACTTAAAATCAATGGGTTTGGTGAAGTGCCGAGTGACATGATAACCATATCAACGTCGAGGATGAAGTCGGAACCTGCTTTTTCGACAGGACTTCTTCTACCTGAAGCGTCTGGTTCACCGAGTTCCATCTCAACGCATCTCATGCCGTTGACCCAGCCGTTTTCATCGCCTAAGATTTCTTTAGGATTTGTCAAGAGACGGAAGATAACGCCTTCTTCTTTAGCATGATGCACTTCTTCAGCACGTGCAGGAAGTTCTTGTTCTGAACGACGATAAACGATATAAACTTCTGCTCCGAGACGCAATGCTGTACGAGCAGCGTCCATAGCGACATTACCGCCACCAACGACTGCAACTTTCTTACCTACGAAGTTTGGTGTTTCAAAACCTTCTTTATATGCAAATAATAAATTGTTTCTTGTCAAGAATTCGTTAGCTGAAACAACGCCGCAGAGGTTTTCACCAGGGATGTTCATGAACTTAGGAAGACCTGCGCCTGAACCGATAAATACAGCTTCGAAGTTTTCTTTTTCCATCAATTGGTCGATGGTTACTGTACGACCGATGATGACGTCTTTTTCAAATGTAGCGCCGAGTTTCTTGAGGTTCTCGATTTCATGACGAACGACTGTTTCTTTTGGAAGACGGAATGAAGGAATGCCGTAAGATAAAACGCCGCCTAATTCGTGCAATGCTTCAAAAACAGTAACATCGTAACCCATCATGATGAGGTCTTTTGTACATGTCAAACCTGCAGGACCGCTACCAACGACAGCGACTTTATGTCCGTTCTTTGCGCTTGGTTTTTCAAATTCGACATTGTTTTCGCGTGCCCAGTCACCGACGAAACGTTCGAGTTTGCCGATAGCGATTGGCTCGAATTTCTTGCCCATGACGCATGAGCCTTCACATTGTGATTCTTGTGGACAAACGCGGCCGCATACTGATGGAAGAGCTGAGTTTCTGTTGATGACGCGTGCTGCTTCTTCAAAGTTGCCTTCTGCTACGAAATGTACGAATTGTGGGATTTCAATATTGACAGGACAAGCCTTGACGCATTGTGGGTTCTTGCAGTTCAAGCAGCGTTGTGCTTCGATGATAGCCTCTTCTGCGTCGTAGCCGTAACATACTTCTTCAAAGTTTGTGGCTCTCACTTTAGGGTCTTGCTCGCGGACTGGAACGCGTTTCTTGTTGTCACGCATTTCCTCAACGATACCGCCGACATGACATTGGTGTCCTTCTTCTTTTTCTTCTCTCTCGAGAATCTTATGTCCTTCTACATTATTATACATAGCCTGACGTTTCATCACGTTTTCGAAGTCGACTTGTGCGCCATCGAATTCTGGACCGTCGACGCAGGTGAATTTTGTCTCACCACCGACAGTGACACGACATGCGCCGCACATACCTGTACCATCAACCATGATTGAATTCAAACTTACTGTACATTTGATGCCGAGTTTTGTTGAGAGTTGTGAAACGAACTTCATCATGATGAGCGGACCGATAGCGATGACTTCGTCATATTGCTTGCCTTCATCAACGAGACGTTGCAACATCTCTGTAACCAAGCCTTTATATGGTGATGAACCGTCGTCTGTTGTGACGTATAAGTTAGAAATAGCTTCGAGTTCTTTTTCATAAACGAGGAGGCTTCTGGTTCTTGCGCCGACGATGACGTCAGCTTTGATGCCGTGTTCGTATAACCACTTGACTTGTGGATAGATTGGAGCGATACCTACGCCGCCGCCAACGAAAACGAATCTCTTGCTCTTGCGTTCTTCGTCTGTGAGATGAACGAATTCTGATGGTTTTCCTAAAGGACCTACAACATCAGCGAATTTGTCGCCAACATTATATTCAGCCATCAATCTTGTTGACTTACCGATGGCTTTGAAAACTATGATGATTGTTCCTTTTTCAACATCGTAATCACTAATTGTCAATGGAATACGTTCTGACTTTTCAGTCATCTTAACGATTAAGAACTGACCTGGCAAAGCAGATTTTGCCAAACGTGGAGCCTCAATTTCAAACAAATATGTTTCTTGAGCTAACTCTTCTTTTCTAACTATAGTAAACATTACTGATATTTTTAGATAAATTAATGCTAATGAATTAAAGTGGCAAAGATAAGAAAAAGACTAAAGGCTAATGACTAAAGGCTAAAGTTTTTTTTGAACTAAGGCTTTTGGCTATTGGCTTTTGAACTTTTTTTTAAAAACAACAGATTTTTTAATACATAATGAATTCCTTAGTTCCTTAATTCCTCATACCCTTAGTTCCTTAATTCCTCAGTTCCTTAATTCCTCATACCCTTAGTTCCTTCCTTTGGGCGTTCCGCTTCGCGTCGGGCTTTCCGCTATATCTTTGCTCGCCTCAATCCCATCTCGCTTCCCCAAACCCGTTCCCAAAACCCATTCCCAAAACCCGTTCCCGAATCCCGTCCCCAAATCCTGTCCCCGACTCGCTCGCAAAGGATGCCGCTCCAATCCCTAACGCAACGTGTAAAAAAAAGAATCGTTCCTGTAGAGACGCGTCAATGCGACATGCCATAAAACGCATTGACACGTCTCAAAAAACAAATACGAATCCCACAAAAAATGAGACGTGTCAATGTTTCTTTATTTTTTGCAGGATACATTGACGCGTCTCTACATAAAAATTTTTCGGAATTATCTACTTTGAACTTGTGATTAAAATGTATTCTTTGGTTTCTGTTATAATCAGAACTACAAAGAATACATTATTAACACGTTATTTTTGTTTATTGTATGATATTCAGCGTCAAAACCTGCGTATCAGACAACAGGTAATTACCATATTCAATATAATCGGAAATGGTTTGAGTTTTTTCTTTAGTCGAATTCAACACCGCCATACTATCTCTTAATGCTTCGTTCCATTTTGGAATCAATTCGTTGAGACCATTTTCTTCATGCATCCTATATAAGTTCTCAATGATGTAAATTGCCTGCTTTACTGAATATTTAGTTTCTTTGGACTCATTGACCATTTTATTAACCTCTTTCATAAAATCATAATAGTCCTCGAACTCTGACATCGCCTCCTGAAATATTTCTTCAGATTTTATTCCATATATCATTTTTGTGAATCTTTCCCCATCTTGTCCAATGATTCTATCATAATGAACCATATCTTTCTTTGAGGGTATAATACTACCATCAGAGACCTGTAGTATTTTACTTGCAATAGTATTAGGCATTGGGAATCCATTATGTTTTTTAAAATAATATTCTATGACACCACTAACTTCTGTCCAATAATGTAATTCCAATTCTGATATTGTGTGTTGTATTATTTGTTGTAAGGCGAGTTTTCCATCATCTTCTTGATTACATCCAATGGCGGTCATCTTTAAACTATTTTCTATTCTACGGAATACAGCACACGCCAACAAATTTTTGTTATTGAAATCCCTTACAACCATTAAAAGATGTTTTTTCTTCTTGAAATCATTATAGTCACGGTATGACTGTAATCCTCCTATGTTTTCGTAGGATTTTTCCAGCATATCCCAAACCAAAGGTAAATACTTTTCAATTTCTTTCTGTTCGTCGAGCATTTTAATTTCTCCAACACTAATTGGATATAATACATTTCTTCTTATTTCAGTCTCATTCACCATATTTTTTCTGATGTTGTGAAATTCATCAAACTTCTTAATATATTCCATATTCTATAATTTATTACGAGATTATTTCATTTTAGATTTGTATATTAAACGAAAAGGTATAATTATTCATTTGTCTTGTGTGCGCTCCATTTCCAATAGTGATTTTTGTTTCTTATGATTTTCTTCATTTGAACCAACAAATTCTTCAATTTTCAAAACACTATTCTTGCATTATTTATAATCTTCAAAAAGATGTTTATATTTTGGATGTGGTACTAACCCATGAGAATCTAAATATTCCTTTAATGGATTTCCTCCATTATTTGTTTTAACAAAATCGGTTTCTCTATTCCACTCATATATTACTCGTTCCAAATTCGTAGAAAAATTCCCAAATTTTGATTGACTTGGATGAGATAAAAATAATTTTAATCCGTCTATAATATCTTTATATCCAACCCAAGTGCATTCTCTTCTGTTTGTCCTTTTAAAATTGTTTTGTCTGTCCAACTGATATATTGGAATTATTTTGTCGGAACATACTAAATCAACAAATGATATTTCAAAGTTAAATAGTTTATAAGGATTTTGATCTTTATTTAGATATATGTGAATATGTGGGGTTGGTCTATCTTTGGTGCTAGCACCGTGAACAGCAATTTTATATGTGTCATCTCCCCATTTTTCCACACCACAAGTTGCCATTTCATACAACATATCGAAATTCTCTTCCATAGAAGTCTTTTCATTCAATGTTTCGCCATTCACAAATTCATTAAACTTCTTAATTTTTTCCATATCTATAAATTTATATATTAATAAATGTAACTATTTTTAATTAGTTGTGTATCTATTTATATTTATGCCACTGCTAACTCAACACACTTCAAAAATGCAGTATCACAGTCCCTATTGTTCAGTCTGAAACAGAACTCATCTACATATTGTTGCAGGTGTTTCACGGAAACGTGATGAAATATTCCATACACGGAGCGTTTCAACACTGCCCAGCAACTTTCTATGCCATTGGTGTGTTTCCCTCCACCAAGTGAATATGTAGTGTTGTGGTCAATCCTGATATGTATGAAATCCTTGTTCGTTTTACCGTCCAATATCCCGTAACTGCTCAATTGGTCTGTCATAACAGTTGTGTCTTTCTTGCAGACAACATCAAGAATTTTCAGTAACTGTTTTCCGCTCAATTTCTTTCCTTCCTTATTTGGCAATGCTACCTTTGCATATATCCTACCACTACTACGTTCCACAACACCAACAACAGGTGTTTTTCCCGTTCCTCGACCACGTTTGTTTCGTTTGTAGTCATCATTTTCTGAATGTTTGTTCTCTTTTCTCGGTTTTCCACCAACATACGTTTCATCAATCTCCACAACTGCCTCAAAAGTGTCTTTGTATTCTTCTTTACCCATCACACCTCTTATTAGATGTAACATTCTCCAAGCAGATTGGTAGCAACCCATCCCAAGTTCTCTTTGAAGTTGAAGTGCAGATATTCCTTTTCTTGAAACCATACAGAGATTGATAGCATACAACCACATTCTCAAATCGAGATGAGTGTTTTCAAAGATTGTTCCAACCAACGCTGACCATTCGCTTTTACAGTTGTTGCAGTAGAATTTTCTAGGATCATAGTGTTGATGGTAAATCCTATGCAAACAACCACATTTTGGACAGACGTACCCATCTTTGTATTTTACAGACACTATAAAATTTATTGCAGATGTCTCGTCAGGGAAGCGTTCGGTAAATTCAAAATATGTCATCTTTGTATGTTTTATACTATCATTACAAATATAACATTTTTTCGTGAAAAAACCAAATAAAAACAAGTCTAAAATAGATAATTCCGAAATTTTTTAACATTTTTTAACTTTTCTATTTGAAAATGAATAGTTATTTTCGCAGTCAAAATCAAAAATTAGAATTTATGGGAAATGACCTTTTCAGAAATAAATACAGGATTCCATCAGCAAGAGCTTACTGGCACGATTACAATTGCGGATATTATTTCATCACAATATGTACCGAAAAAAGAGAACATTATTTTGGCGAAATTTATGATAAGAAAATGTGCTTTTCTCAATTGGGTTGTTATACAGAATCCTACATCAACAAAATGAATTCTTCATTACAAGACTCCGACATCTTGTCTTATGTTGTAATGCCTAATCACATCCACTTGATAATCGCTGTATACAAGACAAAGAAGAAATACCAAGACTTCATCAAAAATGAGACTGATTTCAAC
>JAZLAL010000005.1:0-7058 GCA_045613185.1 Bacteroidales bacterium
TTTGCAAGATTCATGGAATCTCTCCAAAAATCGTAAATTTTAAAGTTTCTCATAAATTCTGTTTTAAAGGTTTGTTATTAAATTGGTATGGTAAAGTCAGTGTCTGAGTTCTGTGTCAGTGTTCAAATTTCAATCAATAACTCCGCTACCAAGAACCACTGGTTCTGTTTCGTGGTAGATGACACCGAATTGTCCAGCAGCAACTCCAGAGATTGCTTCGTCGGAAATGATTGTCAAGCCTTTTTCTGTGAGTTTCAGATTACCCAAATTAAATCCTGGCTGATGGCGTATCTTATAACGTACTCTTTGTCCGTCAGTTAATGTAATAGCAGGATTCATCGCCATGACATCAACCAAGTCGATGTTGTTTGTATATTGAGCTATTGGGTCATAGCCTTTTGAGACATAAATAAGATTTCTTTCTGTATCTTTTTTCACTACGAACCAAGGACCGCCGCCGAGACCGAGGCCTTTTCTCTGACCGATGGTATGGAACCAGAAACCTTTGTGTTTTCCGAGTTTCTTGCCTGTCTCCATCTCGATGATGTCGCCTTCTTTTTCGCCGACATATTCCTTGATATAATCGTTATAGTTAATCTTTCCTAAGAAGCAAATGCCTTGAGAGTCGTGGCGTTGTGCGCTTGGAAGCTTATGAAATTCCGCTAGACGACGTACTTCCGCCTTTGGCAAATCGCCAATTGGGAACATCGCTTTTGAGAGCTGATGATATGTTATTCTGGCGAGGAAGTCAGTTTGATCTTTAAAAGTGTCGACCGCGGTTCCGAGCCATGAGATGCCATTTTCGTCATACCACTGACGAGCGTAATGTCCAGTAGCTATTCTGTCGAACTGGTAACCCATCTTTTCCTCAAAGGCACCGAACTTTATCATTCTGTTACACATCACATCAGGATTTGGCGTAAGGCCTTTACGCACTGAATCCATGGTATAAGAAGCTACTCTGTCGTAATATTCTTTTTGTAAATCAACGATGTCGAATTTACATCCGTATTTTTTAGCGATGTATGTCGTTATTTCAATATCTTCTTCTGAAGGACAATCCATCAAATCGTCTTTACCTTCGAGGCCAATTTTAATATAAAAAATATGAGGGTCGAAGCCTTGTTCTTTCAAAATTGGGACCATTACGGAGCTATCGACGCCACCGGATACCAAAGCAGCAATATTCATCAGGGCAGATTTATTTAATATTAACAGATTTGATTTCAGTCTTAACAACTCTTACATAGCCAATATTCTCAAACTCTTTTTCTGCTGCACCATAAAATGCACCATTACGTTTGCCTTTATAAGCTGCCCAGTGTTTGTCACCATAAGAAAAATGCCACCAACGACCAGTAGAATTGATAAACTTCTGAGATTTCATAAATTTCTTTAACATCTTACGATTCTCTTTCTGTTCGGTTGTAAGATTGACCTTTTGACTTTTATCTTGAACTTTTGTTCCGAAGTCTAAGTCATTTTTATTTACGTCACAGAGAACCAAGTCGATAGCAGCGCCTGTATCATGACCGCCCATACTAATATTAGGACTAGACACTTTTGTGTTTACAAATTCAAGAAGAGCAGCGCGACTCATATTAGGGTTTTCTTTTGTCATTTGTTCCACTTCATTTTTCCAAGTATTATAAATAGAAATACGAGAACGGAACGCACCATATACCTTTAAATAAAGATTGTCAGGAAGACTGTCGGCAACCTTATAAAGTTTCATTGCCACAGATTTTCTTAACAATATCGGATGTTCCAAAGTGTCGTCATTATGGAATATTTTAGGATGTTTAACAAGTTCGACCAAAGGTTCGCTACATTCCTTAACGTGTACTTTTGAAATATAATTCTTTGGTATTCTTTTTATTATGCCTAATTTATAAGACAAGAAACTGATATAGAATCCGAATCTATGTCTGTTTTTCTTATTTCTAAAATGAAGTATTGCAGCTACAACAAAAGCAAATACCAACACCCATATTAACACTTCAACAAAGTTATATTTAATATATTCTATCATTTTTAATATTTTTAATTCAATTCTACAACAATTGGACAATGGTCTGAGAAATTCACATCAGGCATTATCGAAACATTTTTCAACTTATCATTAAGATTTTCCGTCAAGATATGATAGTCGATGCGCCAGCCTTTATTATTCTGCTTAGCATTTGCGCGGTAGCTCCACCAGCTATAGTTATGAGGTTCTTTATTAAGATGACGGAAACTATCTGTATAACCATCGCTTAGGAAATCTGTAAACCACTGTCTTTCTTCTGGCAAGAAACCTGACGACTTGGCGTTTCGGATAGGATCATGAATATCGATAGCTTCATGACAGATGTTATAGTCGCCGGATATTACGAGTTGTGGACGAGATTTTCTAAGTTCATTGACGTATGAACGGAAGAAATCGAGCCATTTCATTTTAAAATCCTGGCGTTCGTCGCCGCTTGTTCCCGAAGGATGATATACGCTCACGACCGACAATTCGCCGAAGTCGGCTCTAATAAAACGACCTTCATCGTCATATTCTGGATTATTCATTCCATAGACGACATTATCTGGAGTTATTTTTGTGAGTATTGCCACTCCGCTATAACCTTTTTTCTTTGCTGGGAACCAGAAATGCTGATATCCCAACATCTCTATTTCCATCAGAGGAATTTGATCTTGAGTTGCTTTAATTTCTTGAAGGCAAACAACATCTGGCGAATTATCTTCCAGCCATTGAAGCAGCCCTTTTGAGATAGCAGCTCGTATTCCGTTAACATTATAACTAAAAATCCTCATTGTAATAATAGTTTCTGCAAATATAAAAAATATTTGTTCAAAAATGACCATATTACGAATTCATTTTTTATATTTGAAGACTTAAATTTTGAATATTGTGAACATAAAAATAAAAGCTCTTACCATATTATTTGCGCAGAAGATTAACAGATGGCGGCTGACACATATGTCAGAAAAACAATTCATGTTGTTGCTAAGTATTCCAACAGGTTTCTTGGCAGGTCTTTCTGCTATCATCATCAAAAAATTAGCTCACTTCATAAGGGATTATTTCTATAACGTCGCCACCACGGATGACCATTACGGACTGTTGTTTTTCATTCTTCCGGCCGTCGGTATTTTATTCACTATTATCTTTTGCCGTTATATTTTGAAGAGAGACGTAGGCCATGGTATTCCTGGCATCTTGTATGCTATTCAGAAGAACAAAGGCGCGGTGAAGCCATATAACACATTCGCATCAATCATCACAAGTGCGTTGACAGTAGGTTTCGGTGGTTCTGTCGGACTTGAAGGCCCGTCGGTTTCAACGGGTTCCGCCATCGGTTCCAATGTCGGACAGCTTCTCCGTTTAAATCAAAAAAACATAGTTGTGCTCATTGGCATGGGTTGCGCCGCAGCTTTGGCGTCGATTTTCCAAGCTCCAATCACAGGCATCATATTCGCTATCGAAGTATTTATGATTGATATTTCCATGGCATCGTTGATACCAATTATTGTATCGTCATTCGTCGCAATTTTGACATCATATTATTTTTTAGGAAGAGCTTTCGAATATACAATCACGACGAGTACAGCATTTATGCCTTCTAACTCATTGTTCTACGTTGGCTTAGGTCTTTTCGTAGGATTGATATCGGCATATTTCATGTATATTTATTTTAAAGTCGACAAGAAATTCAAGAAGATAGAATCACCATGGATGAGATTCGGTTTAGGCGTAACAGGACTGGGCATTTTGATTTTCATTTTCCCTGCTTTATACGGTGAAGGCTACGAAGCCATCAACGCTGCTCTCAACGGAGACACCGCTATCTTATTTGAAAACGAACTTTTCACAAATTTCCAGAACAATATCTGGATAATATTGATAATGTTGCTGGTAATAATATTACTTAAGGCAATCGCGACCTCGTTCACATTCGCTGCCGGTGGAGTGGGTGGCACTTTCGCACCAGCTTTGTTCATCGGCTCATTCTCTGGAATGTTCTTCGCATTATTAGTCAATACTTTAGGATTAGGAAACCTCAATATCACCAACTTCGCTCTCGTCGGCATGGGAGGCGTCATCGCAGGAATGCTGCACGCGCCACTGACAGGTATCTTCCTCATCGCTGAAATCACAAACGGCTATTCACTCATGGTGCCAATGATGATAGTCTCGGCATTATCGTACGCAATCAACAGGGTGTTTTTCAAAGACTCTATATACACCAAAGCCGTTAGCGATAAAGGCGTACGCGTGTCTCATAACAAAGATATCAGCATCCTTAATATGATAACCGTCAACAAACTTATAGAAACTAATTTCAAGACTATAAGACCAGAACAGACATTACGAGACTTGCTTCCAATTATCTCATCTTCAACAAGAAACATTTATCCTGTAGTGGATGAAAACGGCAACTTCAAAGGTCACGTCCTTTTCGACTCAATCCGTAAAATCATATTCGACCCAGAACAATACGACACAACTATAGAAGACATCATGCTTCTCCCTGATTATCTTGTCACTACAGAAGATAGTGCAGAAGATGTCGTGAAGAAATTCGAACGTTCAGGAAACTACAACATCGCTGTCGTCGATGGAAAAAAATACCTCGGTTATATCTCAAGAGCTTTGATATTCACAACATATCAAGCAACACTGAAAGAGATTTCGGATGATTGATTTTTAGTTAGGAGTTAGGAATTAGGAGTTAGGAGTTATGAATTACGTTAAGAAAATAAAAGAATTATACAAAGACCCGAAATACACTTCAACTATTGATGTTGGAATGTTTATCGCATTGATATTCAGCTTCCATTTCTTGTATTTAGGATGGCAAGCTGTTGGTTATTTTCCTATTGGAAATCTTATCGCCAAGCTTTTTGATTCAGCATCAACATTATTATTCAATCAAAGTTGTTGGGTATTGGAACATATTTTCAATGTCGACATTGTAACTCACAATCATGTCATCGGCGTGATAAACTGCAACGACAAATATTCTTTAATCAACGTTGCTCCTGAATGCACAAGTTTGAAACAATGGCTTCACTGGCTTTTCCTCATGTTGATTTTCCCTGGTCCTTGGAAACATAAAGCTTGGTATATTCCACTCGGACTCGTCATCATTGAATTTATCAATGTAGTGAGAGTCGTAGGAATAACATTATGTATGATACCTTTTCCTGACAAATTTGACTTCTTCCACGATTATTTTTTCAAGACATTATTCTACTTTTTCATATTTATAATGTGGGTAGTCTGGGTAGAGAAGTTTTTACATAAGAAAGAAAAAATTAAAAAATAAATAGTATGGATTCAAACAGCATCATTTTTGTCCTCGATGCCGGTGGCACAGGATTCAAATTTTCAGCAGTACAAAACTATAAAGAGATAATAGAAGCTTTCACAATTAAAACAGCTTCAGATACTTTAGAAGAACAGCTCAACAAGATTATCGAAGGATTCCGTCGCACTGAAGAGTTATGCGGCAGCAAGCCATCAGCTATCAGTTTCTGTTTCCCTGGTCCAGCCGACTATCCAAATGGCATCATCTGCGACCTCGCCAACCTTCCACTTTTCAGAGGTGGCGTAGCACTTAAAGACATGCTTGAAAACGAATTCAAAGTTCCAGTTTATATCAACAACGACGGCGACTTATTCGCATACGGCGAAGCATTAGGCGGCGTGCTTCCAGAAATCAACGCTATGCTTGAAAAGGCTGGCAATCCTAAGAGATATAAAAACCTCGTCGGTTTGACACTCGGCACAGGCTTCGGCGGTGGCGTGGTACTCAACGGCCACTTGTTACAAGGCGACAACTCAGCAGGCGCAGAAGTTTGGTGCATGAGAAACATACTTTATCCACAGACAAGCGCAGAAGACTCAATCAGTATCAGAGGCGTACGTCGTGTTTACGCTCGCGAGGCTGGCATCGAATTCAACGAAGCTCCACAGCCTTTCGACATCTACGAGATAGCTCTAGGAAATAAAGAAGGTAACAAAGAAGCTGCACTCAAAGCTTGGGACGAATTCGCAACAGTATTAGCCGACATCATCGCTAACATCGCTACTGTTGTAGACGGCATCGTGGTTCTCGGCGGCGGTCTCTCAGGAGCATCAAAGATTTTCATGCCTAAAGTCGTGGAATTGCTCAACACAGCATATCCTGGATTAGACGGAAATAAAATCCCAAGAATGGAAATTTCAGCATATAACCTCGACGATGAAGAAGGTCAAAAGGCATTCACTGCAACATCAGGCAAGATGATAAAAGTTCCATTCTCAGACAAAGAAGTATGGTACGACCCATCAAAGAAAATCGGTATCACTGCAACAAAACTCGGAACATCATCGGCTGTCTGCATCGGAGCTTATGCTTTCGCGATGAATCAGATATAATTAGGAATAAACGATATAGATACGTTGATTTTCTTTCAGATTTAAAATTGAAAATTAGTGTAGAGCTGAGAGTAGTTTGAAAGTTTAGAGTTAAAAGTGTTATGTTGATCAATATTAATACACTTATAAACTTCAAAACTACACTAAACTCTACACTTTAAACTAAAACAATGACACTAAAAATAGCTTGCGTGCAGAGCGACATCATTGCACGAAATCCTTCAGAAAACTTCAAGCATCTTGATAAACTTTTTACAAGAATTCAAGATGACAGAGATATCATTATTTTACCAGAGACATTCACCACAGGATTTCCTGCTGAACCTGAGTTATTTGCAGAAGATGAAAACGGCGCGACTATGACATGGCTTCGTAAAAAAGCAAAAGAACGGAACTGCGCTATCGTCGGGAGTTTTATAACTTCTTTTGGGCAACAGTCAACAGACAACAGTCATCAGACTTCATCCACAACTCAGTGTCTCAAAAGTCACAACACTCTCGTCTGGATGAATCCTGACGGCACATATCACACTTACGACAAGCGTCATACTTTCATGGGAGGCGAGAAGGAGCAATTATGTTGCGGTCAGAATCTTACAACAATAGAATACAAAGGCTGGAAGATTCGTCCTTTTGTCTGTTA
>JAZLAL010000006.1:0-15917 GCA_045613185.1 Bacteroidales bacterium
AAACAAGAAATCGAAGACATCAGCCATCGTCTTTATGTTGCTATGGAAAACAACGACCTCGCTGGCATCAAACAACTCATCGAAGACCTCGGCATCGTTTGTCCAATATCTGGCTCACGCAACTGGACAGACGTTCGTCAATTCAACCTTATGTTCGCTACACAAATGGGTTCTGTAGCAGAAGGCGCAAACGAGATTTATCTCCGCCCAGAGACAGCACAAGGTATCTTCGTCAACTACCTCAACATCCAAAAGACAGGTAGAATGAAAGTGCCTTTCGGCATTGCACAGACAGGTAAGGCTTTCCGTAATGAAATCGTGGCTCGTCAGTTTATCTTCAGAATGAGAGAATTCGAACAAATGGAAATGCAATTCTTCGTACGCCCTGGCACTGAACTCGAATGGTTCAAACACTGGAAAGAAGAACGCCTCAGATGGCATCTCTCACTCGGTATTCCAGCAGAAAAATATCGTTACCACGATCATGAAAAATTGGCTCACTATGCTAACGCAGCTACCGACATCGAATTCGAATTCCCATTCGGTTTCAAAGAATTGGAAGGTATCCACAGCCGTACAGATTTCGACCTCAGCAGTCATTCAAAATATTCTGGCAAGAAACTCCAATACTTCGATCCAGAGACAAACGAAAGCTACGTTCCTTACGTTATCGAGACATCAATCGGTTTGGACCGTATGTTCCTCGCTATGTTGAGCCACGCTTACACAGAAGAAAAACTCGAAGACGGCTCAGAACGCGTCGTGATGAAATTCCCAGCAGCATTGGCACCTTATAAAGTCGCTATCTTGCCTCTCGTCAAGAAAGACGGTCTTCCAGAAAAAGCACGCGAAATCATGGAACAACTCACACCAGATTTCATGTGTCAATACGAAGAAAAAGACTCTATCGGAAAACGTTACAGAAGACAAGACGCTATCGGTACTCCTCTTTGTGTTACTATCGACAATCAGACATTAGAAGACAACACAGTGACAGTCCGCGATCGCGATACTATGGAACAAATCAGAGTCAACGCTGATGAACTTTATAACATCATTAGAAATAAAATAGCTCCTAAAAGAGTTTGATTTATATTAGGAATTATTTTTTGCCAAGGCTATTGGCCTTTGGCTATTGAACTAAGGGTGCCTGAATTATCGAAGGCACCCTTTTTTATTTCCATGAACGTATATGGTTCAAAAGTCAATTGCTAAAAGCCTTATTCTTAGTAAAAAAAAGAGAGACGCATCAAATTCTCGAATTGTGATACGTCTCTACTCTTTGCTGTTAGCAGTGAGCCATGAGCTTAGAACAATTTGCTCACAGCTCGTAGCCTATTATTTCTTAACGAAGCGTTTTACAACTTCACCGTTTTCTGTAATAACTTTCACGAAGTAAACTCCGCTATTTAAGTTAGTTACATCTATTGTCAAATTACCTTGGTGACTTGGTGTCTCGGTGACTTGGTGTCTTCCAAAGACATCATAAACGACAACCTTATTGACTTCATTTTCTGTTTCGATATATAATTTATCGTTAACTGGGTTTGGATAGATGTTGAATGCTTTTGATAATTCTTCAACGCCTTCACCGTAAGTTACACATACTTCTGTAGAATGTTCTGATTCTCCAGCTAAGTTGGTAGCTGTTACTGTGAAGCAGTAAACGCCAGGAACTTCAAGTCCTAATTTAACGGATAATTTTCCTGTTGAACCGAGGAATTTTTCACTTTGATATACGCTATAGTATGTTGCATCTTCAACAGCGTTCCATGACAATACCACAGAATCGTTTTCTATTCTTGCTTCTAATACAGGAGCTTCTGGGATTTTTGTTTCAGGGTCAGCTTCTACTGTAGCGCAAGCTTCGTTAGATTCTGGAGATTCGCCTGCCTCATTAACAGCTGTCACAGTGAAGCAATAAGTGCCGACTTCAGGAACTTGAATGTCGAGAGCTGTGTCTTCGAACTGAGCGATTACTTTACCATTATAGTAAGCTTTGTATGTAATAGCACCAGGGACTGCTTCCCAAATGAGGTGTATAGTGTCATTTGAAACTGTTGCTGTGATAAATGGAGCTGCTGGAATAGTAGGGCCTGCTGCTTCAATAGTGAATGATCCTTGTGCTGACCATGCTGTTACGCGTTCTGCTGTGCAATATGCGCGTACATTCCATAAGTAAGTGACGCCTTCTTCAAGGTCTTCAAGAACAGTTGTTGGTTCTTCTAGATTTTCGATTGTAATCCATGTTGTGCTGTTAGCGTCACGGTATCTTACTTCCCATGTGAGATGATCTTCTGTGCCTTCCCATGTGAGTGTTGCTGTCTTTCCGTCAACTTTTGCTGCTAAGTCTGTAGGAGCATCGCATTCTGGCCATTCTGTTGTTGTGAATTTAACTACTTCTGACCAATCTGAATATTCTCCTTCTTCAACGATACCGCGTACCTTTACTTGATATTCTGTTTCAGCTTCAAGTTCTGTGAGAACTAATTCTTTTGCGCCTGTAACAACTATTGTTGTATCGAATTCTGCATCAGCTTTAGCGTATGAAACTTCAAAGTTTTCATGTTCGCTGCGCCATGTTACCTTAGCTGATGTGTGTGCTACATCTTCAACTTTAACTTCTGGTGTTGATTTAACTACTATCTCTCTAACTTTAAAGTTGTCAATTACGAGTGTACCAGGTGAGAATGTGTTATTGAATAAATGCCAGTGGATACGGAGCCAAATCTTTTGTCCTTTATATTGTGTCAATGCAGCTTCGAAAGGAACTAATGTCTTTTCTTCTGAAGTATAAACAAATTGAGGATTATTTGTTGAGTTGTATGATACTAAGTCAGTGAATGTTTCACCATCGGTACTTACTTGTACAGCGAAGACGTCGTTTTCATTCCATACGTTATAAGCTTCTGTGAGGAAACGGCTTGGGTTGTGGAAGATGGTGAAGTCAAATTTAACTTCAGCGTCTACTTCTCCGATTACTATAGGGCTGCTTGTGATTTGATTTATGACACCGTCTGTTGCATTGCCTCTTACGACTTTACACCAGAGGAGATATGGATTTTCTTCTGTTGAGAAACCTGATACTGATCTTGGTACTTCAAAAGTACTTTCTTCATTTTTATACCATCCAGCAGGAACTTCATAAGTTTTTACTGCGTCTAAGTTGAGCTCGTAAGGAACATGAGCTATTGTAGCTTGGTCTGATGACAATTTATCTGTTGAGTAGCCGTATGTTGGGTCGTAGCTATAAGCTTCGAAGAAATATCCTTTTGAATGTTCAAGGCCTGTGATTTCGATGCCTTCGCCAGCTTCGCCGAAGTAAGCCACTTTACCGCCGCCTTCAATTTCTTGTCCGCTTGTATATTCACCTGCCAATGGGCCGATAATAGGATAGTCGCCATAGTTATCGCGAACGAGTTCTGTGTTGTAAACGACGATGACTTTATTGCCAGCTTCGTTAGCTGCAAGATTGACCTTTGCTGTTGTTTCGCCTATCTCTGTGATTTCAAATGTTGCTGGTGCTAATGGCTTTGTATATGTCACTACAGTAAGAGGTTCTACAGTGTTATAAGCAGGACCATTCAATCCGAAAGCATTTACTGTAAATACTGCGAATGTGTAATCTGTAGCTGCAGGGAGGTCGTAGATTTCAAATTCATATAATCCTTCAAAATCCCATGACTCATAATATTCGAGAACTGTTGCATCACCGAGCTTGTCGCCGATTTCATAGCTTGTCTTATTTACTGGGAGTGTTGTGATTTCTTTGCCTTCTTGATATACGAGAAGATATTTGTCGACGCCTTCAGCTGGTGTGAATCTACCTGTCAAACTTGTTGAGAACTGATTGATGACTAAGTCTGTTGCTTGTACGGTTGGTGCAACGACTTCTGTAGGATAGCTGAGTGTGAATGTTGTTCCGTCAGCGACTGTGTTATCTAATTCAAATGTATTAGCTGTGCTGTTTTCTTTAGCCCATTCAGCTATAGTTCCAGCGAATACTGATGATGTTGCTTCGCCTTCGCATTTGATGCCTATAGTAGCGGCAAATACATCTGTTTGAGGATTGCCTTCTTCATCTTGATATGTCAATGCTTCATCGACGCCATTTAATACTAATTCGATAGCATTTGTACCTTCGTGTAAACGAACTTGGAAATCGAAATAATAAGCATCAGTACCCCAGTATCCTTGAAGTGCACCAAGTTGTTTGAACTCAATTGTGAGAGTGCGGTTTGGAGATTCGCCTTCAGTCTTGTAGCTGATAACGGTCTCATCATTACATACAGTTCCGCGATTAGGAACAAAACCAATTAAGTCTTTAGTATTCTCACGTGTGAAAACCCAGTTTTCAACAGCAGGAAGAGTTACTTCTTCATTACCAAAATAGATTGCACCATTGGTAGCAATACCGAATGAAGTGAATGTCTTTTCATTGAAATTAAAATCAAAGCCGATAGGATAACCAGCTGCAGTTACTTCTTCAGTAAAAATACCAGAAGGAAGAATAAGTTTGTTTACAAAATTGTTGACTTCGTCGCCGTATTCGTCAACAGTAGTTTTTAATGCTTCGTCTGTGCCTACTGCAATGACAGTTGCGTCTGTGAGTGCGGTGTAAGATCCTTCATTGATTGAGAATCCATAACCATAAATAGCTTGTGCATTTACTGATACGGCTGTCAATAAAGCCATAACAAGTGATAATAAAACTTTTTTCATACGCAATAATTTTTAAGGTTATTACTATTGTTAATTATTTTTTTGTTTTTACTAAGACCTTAGTCATTACTGATAAGGTCACTACAAATTTAAAGTTTAGATTAGAAATAATCAAGTTTTATTTTGTAATTATTTTACTAAAATTTTGCGAGTCAATACTTCATTTTTCATTGATAACTTAGCGAGATATAAGCCAGTTTCGGCAGTCCAGTCGATAGCATTTTGACCTGCGATAAGTTCTACATTATTTATGTTGGTTACTTTTCTTCCTACGAGGTCGAAGATTTCAATTTGAGCTGTCTCGTCGTTTGCCATATTTATCATCAATTGACCATTAGAATAAAAGACATTATTCAAGGAAACTGTGGTTTTCTCAATACTAGTAGTATCGTTTTCGTTTTCATCCTCGTTTTCATCCTCGTTTTCATCTTCATTCTCGTTCTCAGCAAAGTCTATTCTTTGAAGCATGTGACGTTCTTGTGTTTCATTGTTTTCGTCTTTATAGCTTTCTTTCCATTTCAAGACCCAGAATCCTTCTTCGGCGCAGATGCGAGATATTAATGATGAGCGTTCTAATGTGGTTTCATTTAATTTTGTTCTTCCTGTGAGTTCGCCTAATTTAGAGTCAAGTGTAGCGTATAAGATGTCGACGTCGCCCCAGCCTGAGTTTTGTCTCATATAGAAGAAAGCTGCTTCGCCGTCTTTACCTCTTTGTATAGAGTTATATCCGTAGGCGCATTCTTCAAAATCTGTTATCGCGATGCCTTCTTCGCCGAAGAGCAGTTCACCTTGTTTAGACACTTTTTGTATAATCATATGTTGCCAGTGTTGGTTATGGTCTGTTTCTCTGAAGAAAGCGAGGAATCCGTCGCCGGCAGGGTCGGCCATGACTTTACAGTTGTAGTGTTTCCAGTCGCTGTAGCTTAATTTCACGTCGCCTTCATCTGATGCAGCAGAGAAACCAATTTTGCCATCGGCAGTGACATATGACATGAAAGCGGATTCTACGTTAGTGTAGGCTCTATCGTCGTTCCAGCCGATGATTACGCCGCCGTCGCCTGAAGGCTGTACGTCGAGTATTGTCCATAATGGGATGCTGCCCCAGCCGCCACGATAGATACGAGTGTCTTCGCCCCATACCGATGTGCCGTCGAAGTCGATTTTACGAGCGTAGAGGTCTTGAGCACCGCCTTTAGCATAAACGAGAATAAACTGGTTCATGCCAGCATCGATGAGATATGGATATTGATAAGTGACGGTTTCTGATGTCAAACTAACTTCGCCTTCGCCCCATTGTGCTTCGCCATCGGCTGATAATCTTTGAATGTTTATTGTCATTATATTTGAACTGAGAGAATTTGTACGCATCCATGCGATGACGTAGCTGCCGTCGGCAAGTTCTATGGTGTTCATACATGCGATGAGGTCGCTGTCCCAGTCAAGTGTGATGCCATCTTCACTCCAAAGCATCTCGCCTTCAGGAGAGATTTTATAAGCGTAAACGCCCATAAATGACTCACCGTCTTCACAGTCGCGAGCATCGGTAAGCGTAAGAATGATATTGCCTTTTTTGTCAATATAAATATATCTATTTGTGACACAATAAGAACGGTTTGGATAATCGGAAATCAAAATTCCTAAATCACCGAATTTTTTTTGACCGTCTTTGTCAATTGCTTGAAGACGATATTCATAGACTACATTGTCTATATCTTCTTCGCCAGCAGCGTTCTGAATATTAGGATGATAGAATAAGAAATAAGTAGTTCCGTCAGGACCAATGATGGTTTCGTTGTCATAAATTGAAGTTCCTTCAGTGACAATAGGAATAGCTTGTTCTGTCCATTGTCCGTAAGCATTAATCATTGCGACTAACGCTAATAAGAGTGTAAATATCCTTTTCATAGTCGTTGTTATTTAGTTATTTTAAATGTTTTATTTGAATTCGAAGTGATGATGTTGACAACATAAACTCCGTTGCTAAAATCTTCTGTGGAGATGTTATTTTTGTTTTCGCAACTTAATACGCGTCTTCCTGTTACGTCATAAATATTGACGCTGAAGTTTTGGCAATTGTTAATGATTATATTATCATTTATATAAACAATGTTAAATTCATTTTGTTCAATTTCGATTACATTTATATCATCATTATTTTCATCTTTAATGACATTGATAAATGTGCGCCATCCGAAGTCTGAAATTTCCATGTTTTGTGTAACGAGATTGTTGTCTTTGTCGTAGATTTTCACATAGCCGCGTGGAGTCTTGATGCCGTCGCCCCATACGTCTGTGACTTCAATGCAATAAGTCTTTTCGCCTTCAAGAGTTATGTCAAATTCTTTTTCTTCTTGTGTTCCATTTGTGAAACCTTGGAATTCTTCAACGATATTGCCGTCAATATCTTTTATGAAGTAACGGTTGTCGTCGGAGAAGTTATCAGTTTTGATTTTGACAGTTATTTTTGTTGGAGCTTGCATAATTTCCCCGAATGTTCCTTTTATGCTATTGCCTTGATATTCTTCTCTGTTGATATTTGTCAAGGTGACTTTCCATTCATTGTCGTCGGTTTGTGCGCTCCAATCGATTGGAATAGAAATCGTTTTCATCGACAAGGCGTTTACTTTGCCAGTCCATTCTACTTCTTTCACTACGCCGTTAAGTTCTACGTTGAATGCTGCGTATGTTATTGGTTTTGTAGATTTATTTTCTATATATAATTCAAGGAAAGAATAAGCGTAGTTTTTCCCTACAGGAATTTTAGGTTTTGAAATTACGGCTTCCATTGGCAATTCAAACGAAGGATGCGACAGTTTTTTACCAGTCACGTTAAGGATATTGGATTCGTTTTCTGTCACGAAAGCAACGAGTTCCAATTGTTCTGGCACGACAACCACGCCTTTGTAGTCTTTTGGAAGAGCATATTTATATTCAGCAGTGAAGAACTCACCTTTTTTATATGTTGAGATTAAGTCGCCGAAAGCTTCTGTGATATAGTCGCGCAAGACATGTTGGTGCATGTATTCATCGCCGATGCCACTGCCAGCCTGATAAGCCTGAATGTTGTTTTGGAGGAGAGCTATCGACAATCTTGCGGAGTCACTTGGAGAGTCTTCAACCCAGTAGCCTTCTACAGTGACGGTTATTTCTTCGTAGAAATCGTCGTATTGGCAGTCGAGCCATAAGTTAACAGGAGCTATTTCTGAGTTAGCTTCTCTTGCCATTCTTGTCCAGAAAGACCTTCCGATGATGTATTCGTTGTCGTTAAGTCTGCGGCTCATCATTCCTGAAGGATAACTATTTGCGCCATAGAAGTCGTGTATTGTGATTCCGTCTTCGGTGCGAAGGTCAGCTTGGTCTGGTGCTGGCTCGGCATAATGTCCCGCATGTATCGCAATCACGAATGCCTCGCCATCTTTAGCCATTTGAAGCTGATGCGCCATTTTGTGACCGTCAGGACAGTTGCCGCAATGTATGCCGGTGAATTCTTCTAATAAGAATTTCTTGTTTTCAGCTTTTGTACTAACATTATGAATTTCAATATCTCCGTCTTTTGGAATACGCTGCATATATAATCTTCTAGGCAACTCTGTCGGGTCGACATCGGTGTCGTCTGTGCTTAAAAAACGCTTGTCTTCCCACATCGCAACCCAATATTCATCATTGACGAGCTGGCTGACTTTCATATTTGAACGATTGTCGTTTGATGGAGAGAATACGACAGGTGCTTCAAAAACGAGACTTCCGTCTTCTTTGCTGACTTTCGTAAATAAGTTCGATACTCTGTCTTCGTCGGTTGTCTTGTCATTTTTCATAAAGAACACAGCGATGTTGCCTTCGCCGTCGTCGCCGATACATTCGTAGCCTAAGATGATGTCGCTATCGTCGTTAGGGAATATTTTCACGCCTTCTGCGTCCCAGAGCAGTTCTCCCGACATGGAAAGTTTTTGTAGCATCAGTCTGCAATTGCTACCGCCGAAAGATGTCTCTCGTCTGAGTACGAAGATGTGTTGGTTTTCTTTGTCGTAATAGATTGAAGGTGAGAAGCTACGCATTCCTTCGGTGTAGCCTATTGCTTCGCCGCCTTCGCCAGAAGCGAATCCGTGTTTGCCATCAGGCAAGACATGTGCGAGGTATGTTCTCTCATAATTGGTGTTGTCACGGTCGTCGTACCAGCCTATGAATACGCCACCTTCGCCATCGGATTCTACCTTTAAGAATGTCCAGATTGGAATAGAACCGAAACCGCCTCTGTAGATTCTGGTGTCGTTGTTCCATACCTCAGAGCCGTCGAAGTCGAGTTTCTTGGCGTGAAGCTCTTGTGCTGAGCCTTTGGCATAAACCATAATGACTTGGTTGTTACCTGCATTGACGAGGTAAGGAAACGTCATTGGTGTAGTGCCGTCGCCTATGACCATCGGCTTGTCCCAAAGCATATTTCCATCAGTTGAAATTCTCTCCAGATGAATCGTTCCGATTTCATAGTCGCCTGACCAGACATATTCAACCCAGGCGATAAAAAAAGAGCCGTCTTCTATTTGTACCATAGAAAGACAGCCCTGTGTTGCTTCTGAATATCCGCCTCTGTTTAGGTCTATTCCGTTTTCTCCCCAAAGCATTTCTCCCGTTGAGGATATTTTATATAAACGATAATTTTCGTTAACATCGCTCGTTATTCCTGCATTGGCGGCGTTATTTAGCGTTTGATAAGCTATGATGGTGTTGTTGTCCTTGTCTAGAAGCGACAATTGTTTCGCCGTTGTGTATAACTTCGATTCTAGTTCATCGACGAGCATCGCACCATCAGATAACTTGCAATTTCCTTCTTCGTCGTGGACGTTGAAATAAGTCGCAATGCCTTTGTTTTCTGCACCTGGACCATTCCACGATGTCAAAACTGTTCCGTCAGGAAGCACGTTGAAATTCCAGTCATAGACAATAGTTTCTGGCTCAATAACATTGATTTCGTTGTTCTGTGCAAAAGAAAGGAAGGATAAAAATACACAGAATAGAGAGGTGAAAATTTTTTTTAACATAACCTGAAATTTTATTAGTTAAAGAGTAAAAAAATAGTCAAAATTGTTTTGTTTTTTTCGTACTCACAAATTTCAAGTTTTTATTCCAAAAATCCAAGCCTTTTCTTTAAAAAAATAAATCGACTATTAAATCTTCAATTAACTCTACACTTTTTTCAATTAACAGTTAACAACTAACAATTAACAGTGTCCCCATCCTTGTCCTCAAAATCCGTTCCCAAACAAAAAGACGCATCAACAATCCCTTTTTTATTTTCATCGGTATCGTTGACACGTCTCTACAAATTTTCAATTATGCATTATGAATTATGAATTGACATTGGGTGTTCCGCTATGTGAGATTACTCCCACATAAATCAGCAGAATCACATTCATAAGCAGCGCGTAGATGATTGCTGGTATCGCCATCTCAGCACTGTTGAATATGAAAGGAGAACTCGCGATGGCGATGGCTTGCGCCGCATTCTGCATCCCAACTTCAATGACGATGGTTCTTCTCACTGCGGTGCTAGATTTCGTCATGCGTGAAAGCAGAGAACTGCATGTCATAGCAGCTAATATCAAAATCGTTATTGTCAATCCTAATACAGCGAAGTTTTCTTTGATGGCTTGTGTGTTTTGCAAGAAGAAGATTCCAGCTAATGTCATCAAAGCTGGAAATGCTAATTTGCTGAGCACTTTATTAACTTTTGCCGCTGGCTTAGGAAGGAAATGTCTGAATATTATTCCTAAGAAAAGCGGAACGAAAAGCAGCACAATATTCTGTACTATGAGTTTCCCGAAAGGAAGGTTCACTTCCACGCCGCTTTGTTCTGTGACGAAACGTGATACAAATTCCATAATGATAGGAATTGTGAATAATGTTACTATGCTGCTTATGGCAGTCAGCGTGACTGATAACGCGACATCGCCTTTTGCCAACATGGAAAATACGTTTGATGAACTGCCGCCTGGACAACAGGCGATGAGAACGATACCCATGAAATAGACAGGAGGCAATTTTAAAGCCCATGCCAAGGCGAAAGCTATGAGAGGCAATAATATCAATTGTCCTATCATTCCAATCACAACAGCACGCGGATTACGCGCTACGTCAGTAAAAGATTTCTTGTTTAAGTCAGTGCCTAATAAAAACATCAGCACTATTAAAATGGGCATTACGATCCAGATCATACCTGTTAAAGCTAAAAGTCGCAGAGTCACAAAGTCATAAAGTCTTTTTGACTCTGCAACTCTGAATCTTTATTCGGCAAGCACAAGTATCTTATTATTCAATACTTCTACTACGCCGCCGTTTATTTCAATAAAATTAAATTCGTTATTATTACCGATTTTCACTTTTCCCTTGCCGAGGGCAGATATCATAGGAGCGTGATTGTTCAATATCTCAAACAAACCATCAATGCCTGGCAACTGAACCAAGTCGGCATCTCCTTCAAAGAGACGTTTTTCCGGTGTTATTATTTCTATCTTCATTTTTATACTATGAACTTTGAACTAAGGTGTTGAACTAAGGTTATTGAACTTTGAGCATTGGACGCGATGAATCGCATCCCTATAATAATTTCCAATTCTAAAGACGTATCAATGACATATTGTTAATTTTTATTGGTGTCATCGACGCATCTCTACATTCCTCATACCCTCAAATCCTCATATCCTCAAATCCTCAATTCCTACTCCTCACTAAGCATTTTCTTTCCTTTTTCTATCGCTTCTTCGATAGTTCCAACCATCATAAAGGCTGCTTCTGGATATTGGTCGACTTCGCCGTCCATAATCATGTTGAAGCCTTTGATAGTGTCTTCTATGCTTACGAATGCGCCTTTCATGCCAGTGAATTGCTCTGCGACGTGGAAAGGTTGCGATAAGAAACGTTGTACGCGGCGTGCGCGGCTCACGGTGAGTTTATCTTCTTCCGACAATTCGTCCATACCCAAGATGGCGATGATGTCTTGTAATTCTTTATAACGTTGAAGTATGTTTTTCACGCGTTGAGCTGTGTTGTAATGTTCTTCTCCTACGATGTCGGCCGACAATATTCTTGATGTTGATTCGAGAGGGTCGACGGCAGGATAGATGCCGAGTTCTGATATCTTACGGCTGAGCACTGTCGTTGCGTCTAAGTGAGCGAATGTCGTTGCAGGAGCAGGGTCAGTCAAGTCGTCGGCAGGGACATAAACTGCCTGCACTGATGTAATAGAACCGTTTTTAGTAGATGTAATTCTTTCTTGCATCAAACCCATTTCCGATGCCAATGTTGGCTGATAACCTACTGCTGATGGCATACGGCCGAGGAGTGCCGACACCTCAGAACCGGCTTGAGTGAAACGGAAGATATTGTCGATGAAGAACAGGATGTCGCGACCTTCGGTCTCGCCGTCGCCGTCGCGGAAGTATTCTGCCATAGTAAGACCGCTCAATGCGACGCGCGCACGGGCTCCCGGTGGCTCGTTCATCTGTCCGAATACGAGCGTAGCCTGCGATTTCTTGAGTTCTTCGTAATCGATTTTGTCAAGGTCCCAACGACCTTCTTCCATCGATTTCATGAATTCGTCGCCATATTTGATAACGCCTGATTCGAGCATTTCTCTCAACAAATCGTTGCCTTCACGAGTACGTTCTCCAACGCCAGCGAAAACAGACATACCTGAATAAGACTTTGCGATATTGTTAATTAATTCCATAATGAGAACTGTCTTACCAACGCCAGCACCACCGAACAAACCGATCTTACCGCCTTTTGCGTAAGGCTCAATCAAGTCGATGACTTTGATGCCAGTGAAAAGCACTTCTTGCTTCGTTGAAAGATTCTCGAATTTAGGAGGATCACGGTGAATGCTGTTACGTCTTGCTGATTCTACTTTTTCGAGACCGTCGATAGAATCACCAATAACATTGAAGAGACGTCCTTTAACCTGGTCTCCTGTAGGCATTGAAATTGGAGCTCCTAAGCAGCGTACTTTCATGCCTCTGCGAAGTCCGTCGGTAGAATCCATCGCAATGGTACGCATGGTGTTCTCTCCGATATCTTGTTGTACTTCTGTTATAAGTTTTTCGCCATTGGCGCGTTCTATTTCAAGAGCGTCTAAAAGGTTTGGTAATTGTGATTCATCATCAAAGGCGACGTCAATCACAGGACCGATTATCTGTACAATACGACCGTATTTTTCTTCACTCATGACTATAATTGTTGTGTGTCTATATTATTGTCTAAATCAGATTTAGAGCCTAAATTATCAATGTTTTTCAAAAAATCCCATTGGAATATCAGGAGATATAAAAATCCTATCGTGATAGCGCTGTCGGCGATGTTAAAGACAGGGCTGAAGAATATCTGTCCTCCGAAGAATGGCACCCATTCTGGGAATGTGAACAATGGGAAATAAAGCATATCAACGACTTTGCCTTGCAGGAATCCTGCATAGCCTCCGCCTTCAGGGAATAATGTCGCAACTTCAAAGAAAGAACTCTCGCTGAATATCATGCCGTAAAACATTCCGTCGATGATGTTGCCCAAAGCACCTGCCGTGATGAGCGATATGCCTAACAAAGGTCCGAATTTGGTTTTTTTCTTGGTTAAATAATAGATAAAATAAAACAACAACGCCACGGCTATTATCCGGAAAATGCTGAGCGCTAACTTGCCGTACTGCGCCCCGAATTCCCAGCCAAAAGCCATGCCGTTGTTTTCTATGAAATAAATCTGAAACCAATCTCCCAATACAGAGAAACTTTCGCCTATAGTCATATTCAACTTGATCCAGAATTTAGTCATCTGGTCAATTAGCAAGACAAGAAATATGACTATCAGAGGTTTCTTCATTACTTCTTTTGTCCCATTTTAGCTTCAACACTCAAGGTAGCATGAGGTACGGCACGCAATCTTTCCTTAGGAATCAATTTGCCTGTCATACGACATACTCCGTAAGTCTTGTTTTCAATGCGTATCAACGCATTTTCTAAGTTTTTAATGTACTTGAACTGACGTGCAGCCAACTGACTGTTTTCTTCTTTTGACAAGACATTTGAGCCTTCTTCCAAAATCTTAAAAGTAGGTGCTGTGTCGTCAGCATTATTACCTTTGCCAGCAACATTCTCGTTAAACAATTCGAGATCCTTACGTGCTCTCGCCAATCTTTCTAATATCAATTCTTTGAATTCCAAAAGTTCCTCGTCAGAATATCTGACTTTTTCTGGAACGTTGTTTACATTGTCTTCCATATCTCTCGAATTTTAATTTATTTCTGAATTACTGCCGTCAAAGTTAACAATAAATATTGGATATTACAAGATTTTATTTCTTAATTCTTGTTAATTTTTATCTTAACAGAAATATTGTCTATAAGTTCTAATTCCTCAACGTTTTCTCCAATATTGTCAACCATATTCAATGTTGCTAAAGTCTCTGAACAGATGTATTCTTTATACTTTTCAACAACATTATTAATATTGTCGTTCTTTTCTATTGTCAAAATGATATGGTCTGTAACTTCGAAGTCACCGTCTTTTCTCATATTTTGAATTCTGTTGACGATTTCTCTTGCCAAACCTTCTTCTGCCAATTCAGGAGTGATGGTGATATCCAAAGCTACTGTAGCATCGTCTTGTGTTGCAACAGCCCAACCAGGAATGTCTTCAGTTGTGATGATTGCGTCATCAAGTTCGAGGTGTAAGTCTTGTCCGTCTAATGTGATGTCTAAATAACCGACGTTCTCGAATGTTCTGATAGTTTCTTGTTCTATCTCAGCGAAGAACTGTGTTATTTGTTTTATCATCTTGCCATAACGACGACCTAAGTTTCTGAGATTTGGCTTGACTTTCTTGACCAAGATGTTCTTGTCTGCTGTCAAATATTCGATTTCCTTGACGTTAACTTCAGAAAGGATGAGTTGCTCGATTTTCTTGAATTGTTCGAGTTCTTTTTCTGAGTTGACAGGAATCATAATCTTTGATAATGGCTGACGAACGCGGATGTTGGCTTTCTTTCTCAATGACAATACCATTGATGAAGCGAGTTGTGCCATCTCCATTCTTTCTTCCAAATCTTTGTTGATAAGCTCTGGATTTGCCTTAGGGAAGTCGGTGAGGTGTACTGATTCTGCAGCTTCGCGACCTGTTGCTGCGTTCAAGTCTTGATATAAACGTTCAGCGAAAAATGGAGCGATAGGACTTGAAATCTTAGCTAATACATTCAAACATGTGTATAATGTCTGATATGCTGAAGTCTTGTCTGATGTGACATCGCTCTTCCAGAAACGACGGCGTGAGAGACGTACGTACCAGTTGCTCAAGTGTGCGTCAACGAACTCAGCTATTGCACGACCTGCTTTTGTTGGCTCGTAGCTGTTGTAGTCGTTGTCGACTTCTTCAATCAATGAATTTAATTCTGATAAAATCCATCTGTCGATTTCTGGGCGTTCTTCGTATGGAATTTCTGCTTCTGAGAAATCGAACTTGTCGATGTTAGCATACAATGCGAAGAATGCGTATGTGTTGTATAATGTTCCGAAGAACTTACGACGTACTTCGTCAACGCCTTCTGCGTCAAACTTGAGGTTGTCCCAAGGTTGTGAGTTGGTAATCATATACCAACGTACTGCGTCAGCGCCGTATTTTTCTATTGCTTCGAATGGATCGACGCCGTTGCCGAGACGTTTTGACATCTTGTTGCCGTTCTTGTCTAATACCAAACCGTTAGAGATAACTGTCTTGTAAGAAACAGAGTCAGAAATCATTGTAGCGATAGCGTGTAATGTGAAGAACCAGCCGCGTGTTTGGTCGACGCCTTCAGCAATGAAGTCAGCTGGGAATGTTTCGTCGTTGAGTTTGCCTTCTTCACCCATGTAATGGATTTGAGCGTAAGGCATTGCGCCTGAGTCGAACCATACGTCGATGAGGTCTGGCTCACGGAACATCTTTCTTCCGTCTGATGAGACGAGGATTACGTTATCTATATAAGGTCTGTGTAAGTCGAATTTTGTATAATCTTCTGAAGCGTAAGGATTTTCTGTCATGAAGCCTGCTTTCACTGACTCGTCGATTCTCTCGCGGAGTTCAGCGACGCTGCCGATACATACTTCTTCTGTGCCGTCTTCAGTGCGCCAGATTGGCAATGGTGTTCCCCAGTAACGTGAACGTGACAAGTTCCAGTCGACG
>JAZLAL010000007.1:0-19641 GCA_045613185.1 Bacteroidales bacterium
TAATTTGTAAATTAGGTTTGAAAGTTCTTTTTGTCTTTCTGTTTGAGTGAGAAACGTTATTACCGGTAATGACTTTTTTACCTGTGATTTGACAAATTTTTGACATGACTCTTAATATTTTATAGTTAAATTCTTCTCCTAGAAATTGAGGTGCAAAATAACGACATTTTTTTGAATTACGCAAGTGTTTTTAAAAAAAACTTTTTTCTCTGATATTTATTAATTAATGTGTAATAATTCTTAACTTTGCAAAAATGTCATTTATGTTAAAAATTCCAATGGTTGACCTTGTAGGTCAATATAATAAGATAAAATCAGAGGTAGACTCTTCCATTCAGGAGATATTGTCAACTGCAGCTTTTATTAATGGTCCTCATGTTAAAAAATTTCAGGAAAATCTTCAGAAATACCTTGGCGTAAAACATGTTATTCCATGTGGAAACGGAACGGATGCTCTTCAGGTCGCTATGATGTCCCTTAATCTTGAACCTGGCGATGAAGTCATTACCACAACATTTACATTCATTGCTACGGCAGAAGTTATCGCTCTTCTTCGTCTGAAACCTGTTCTTGTTGATATAGAAAAAGATACTTATAATATAGATCCAGATGCCATAGAACGTGCTATAACACCAAAGACTAAAGCCATTGTTCCTGTTCATATCTTCGGACAATGTGCTAATATGGAGGCGATTTTGGATATAGCTCGTCGTCATAATCTTTATGTGGTGGAAGATAACGCTCAGGCTATCGGCGCAGATTATACTTTCAGCGATGGTACTGTTAAGAAGTCGGGTACTATGGGAACTATCGGTTGTACTTCGTTCTTCCCTTCAAAAAATCTCGGATGCTTCGGCGATGGCGGCGCATTGTTCACCAACGACGACAGCCTCGCAGAACAAATCCGTGCCGTGGTGAACCACGGAATGAAAGTGCGTTACTATCACGATTACGTCGGAGTGAACTCACGCCTCGATACCATACAAGCTGCTGTGCTGGATATTAAACTGAAACATCTTGACGAATATATCGCAGCTCGTCAATATGCAGCCGCTTATTACGACAAGGCTTTTTCTGTTTCAGATAAAATCATAACTCCGAAAAAATCGGATTTCACAACACACGTCTATCATCAATATGTGATGGCGCTCAACGGCGTCGACCGCGCTAAACTGATGCAACATCTGCAGGAAAAAGGAATCGCATGCGCAATTTATTATCCTGTCCCTCTGCACGAACAAAAGGCTTATCAGGATCCTCGATACAAAACAGGCGACTTCCCTGTGAGCGAATATCTTAGCAAAAATGTCATCGCTCTCCCTATGCACACTGAATTTACTGACGAACAATTGAATTATATAACAACAACAATATTGGATTTTATTAGTTAAAATATATTAACATGAAAATATTAGTTACAGGTGGTACTGGTTACATCGGCTCTCATACCGTTGTCGAATTACAGAAAAAAGGTTTCGAAGTCATTATCGTTGATGCTTTGTTCAACTCTCGTATTGAAGTGTTGGATTCTATAGAGAAAATCACTGGAATCCGTCCAGAATTCGAGTCTTTTGACTTGGCAAATCAGGCTCTTACTGATGATTTCTTCGCCCGTCATTCCGATATTAAAGGTATTATACACTTCGCTGCTCATAAAGCTGTGGGCGAGTCGGTGGAACAACCGATAAAATATTATCGCAACAACCTCGACTCTTTGATGAATATCTTGGAGTCAATGGATAAATATAAGGTGCCTAATTTGGTGTTCTCTTCATCATGTACAGTGTACGGACAACCAGATGCTGAACATCTTCCAGTATCTGAAACAGCTCCTATCAAGAAGGCGGAAAGTCCTTACGGTAATACAAAACAGATTGCAGAAGAAATCATATTTGAATCTATAAACGCTTATAAAGGATTGAATGCTATAGCTCTTAGATATTTCAATCCTGTCGGAGCTCACGACAGCGCGTTGATAGGTGAATTGCCTCTTGGAGTGCCAAATAATCTTATGCCTTATATCACACAGACGGGCTACGGAATAAGAGAATGCCTCAAGGTTTTTGGCAGCGATTATCCAACACACGATGGAACCGCAATCCGCGATTATATCCATATCATGGACCTCGCAAAAGCTCACGTCATCGCAGTGGAAAGGATGCTTAATGACAAGATGAAGAAACATTTCGAGATATTTAATCTCGGTACAGGAACTGGATATTCAGTATTAGATGTGATAAAATCTTTTGAAAAGGTTTCTGGTGTTAAATTAAATTATGAAATCGTTGGCAGACGCGCTGGCGATATCGAAAAGGTCTGGGCCGACCCAACATTCTCAAATAATGAGTTAGGATGGAAAGCAGAACGCCAACTTGATGAGATGACACTCTCAGCATGGAACTGGGAAAAGGCTTATAGAAACAATTGACTATTAACTATTAACTATTAACTATTAAGGGACGCATAATGCGTCCTATTTTTTTAATTCATTATGCATTATGCATTATGAATTATGAATTAATTAAAAAAATCCGATTCATTTCTGAACCGGATTTTTTGTTGTCATGTTTTTATGTTATTAATAGAATAAGATGCTGTTGTCTTCAATCTTAACAATGTCTTTGAGAGCAGAGTATGCTGAGTTGTTAAGAATTTGGTTGTTGAATCTTGAGCGTTGTTCTCTTACGATGTTGCTGTAATCTGTTGTTGTTGCAGCTGGAGTTTCTTTTGTAACTTTAACAACATAGAGACCATTGCCACCAATGATTGGTTCTGATGTTTCGCCTTCTTTCATGCCGATAACAGTACCGATGACTTTGTCTTCAACGCCGAAGTTGCCGAATCCACGACCATCGAATGTTACATTGTCAACAGTTGTTTTTTCACCTTTTAAGTTGTCAATCATCTTTTGATAGTCAGTGCCGTATGCTTTAGCTTTTTCTGCTAACATAGCGCCTTTCTTTTCTTTCTTGATGACGAATTGGTAACGGTCAGCGATTTCTTCTGCTGGAGTGTAACCTTCTTTAATAGATTTTGTAAGAACTGCTACAACATACATATCGTCGAGGTCGAAAATTGATGACATGTCACCAACTTTTGTTTCTTTATCGAAAGCCCAACGAACGATTTGACGTGGGTTTGTGATACCTGTGATGTAGTTTGTATTTGTTCTTAAGTTAGGATATGTGCGTTTGTTGAGGCCTTGAGCTTCAATAGCGTTATTGAAGTCTTCAGCTGTTTTGTTTTCTGTAACGAATCTGTTAGCTTCAGCGAATACATTTTGGTATGTTGCTGTGCTTGGAGTGATTTCGTGAGCTACGACAGCAAGACGAACTTTTGGAGTTGCTTCGTTGCGGCCTGTAACTTTAACGATGTGATAGCCGAATGGTGTTTCTACCATACCGATGGTACCAACTTTATTGTCTTGTACGAATTCGTTGAATGTGTAAACCATCATGCCGTCTGTGAACCAGCCGAGGTCGCCGCTGTTTGTTTCAGCGCTTGGGTCGTCTGATAATGACTTAGCAAGTGTTTCAAGTTTTGAATTATCTTTTGTAACAACGTTCAAGATGCTGTCTGCTAAAGCTTTAGCTTCTTCTTTTGTACGAGTTGCTTCGCTGCGTAAAGCGTTTGCATAACCGACTAAGATATGTGAAGCCATCAATGAGTCTGAACGGTTTTCCATTGCGCCGATTTTAGCGATATTGTAGTAACCTTCATTTTCATAAGGACCGTAAATGAAACCAGCGCCATTGTTGCCGTCGAATATAACTGCTTCTAATTCAGCAGGAACGTCTTTTCTTGATTTCCATGTGCTGTCGTATGGGAGGTCTGAGTTAGCGTTTACAAAGTTAGCTGCGTTGTCAATTTGAGCGAAGTCGTTTTTAAGTTCATTGACGAAATTCTTTGAATATTCAACGTCAGCTTGTGAAGGTTTGATGTCGAAAACGATGTAGTCAATGCTGCGAGTTGCTTCTGTTTGATATTTGTTTTTGTTGCTTTCGTAGAATGCTTTGTTGTCAGCGTCGTTAACAACTACTGTTGAGTCAGCGATTGTGTTATAACGAACTGCATAAACTTCAGCTGAAGTTTTTTCATTTTTGTCAGCATAAATACGAGCTGCTAATTTGCTTGGGAGGTAGAAACCTTTTTTCAAAAGAGTTTCATATTTTGTGTTTAATCTGTCTTCTTTGATAGCGTGTTCAAAGTTGAGCCAGTTTGATTTCATCTCAGGATTGAGAGTTTGGAAATCTCTGATGTATGTTTCTACGAGTTCTCTGTTGAAGCTGCCATCAGGATTTGTGAAGCTTTGAACAACGTATTGATTTGGGTTTTCGCCTAAGAATTGATCGTATAATTCGTCACCTGAAACAACAAGACCGAGGTCTTTGTATTCGTTTTTCATGATGATTTCTCTGATCATTTGTTCTAATGTGTTAGCATGAACAGAGTAGTTGTCTTCTGCGCTTAATGAGCCTCCGTTTTGTGCTTTCACATTTTCAAGATTCATATTTACTAAGTTGCTATAATCTTGATAAGTGATTTTCTTGTTGTCAACAGTAGCTACGTTTGTTGTTGTCCTTCTACTGCTAGTGCTCTTGAAAAGGTCGCCTAAAACGAATGCTAAAAGAGCGACACCTACGATAATGACTAACAGTCCATAATGTTTTCTAATACTTCCAATTGCTGCCATAATTCTATGATTATTTAATTTTTATTATTTTTCTCCTTATAAATTTAATAAGTTGCAAATTTACAAAACCATTCGATATATTCGACATTTTTTGTAAAAAAAAATCAGTGAAAATAAAATTATAGTTGTATTACCTAACTTATTGATTATTTTTGATTTCCACTTCTTCAAGCTTGGTGTCGGTTGCTTTTATTATCTTAAAAATATAATTTCCTATTACAATTTCTTCTCCTATTTGCGGAATACTTTCGTGATAATGAATTATATAACCTGCAAGTGTTTCGTAGTCGTCAGATTCAGGGAAATTGAATTTATAATTTTTGTTAAGATAATCTATTTCTAATCTTGCAGAAAAGATGTAATCGTCTGGGTTGATGGTTTTTTCAACGACATCTTCTTCGTCGTATTCGTCTTCAATTTCACCGAATATTTCTTCTATCAGATCTTCCATGCTGATAATGCCTGATGTGCCTCCGAATTCATCAACCACAACGGCAATGCTTTGACGTTTTTTCGATAGTTTTTCCAAAAGGTCTTGCGCTGAAAATGTCTCAGGATAAAACTGTATCGGACGTATTTTTGATCTTAAATCTGTCGTTTTAGTTAAAATATCGTTGATGTGTATGTAGCCTATAATGTTATCAATGTTGTTTTCAAAGACTAATAATTTTGAGTGTTTTGTTTCTTCAAAAACTGCTTTCACTTCCTCGATTGAATTTTCTATGTCAATTGCTTGAATTTCAGTGCGAGGCACCATGCATTCTCTTAGTTTGACATTATGAAAATCTATTGCATTCTGGAATAATTCTATTCCTTGTTGAATGTCTTCGTTGTTTTCGTCTGGATTGGCGTATTCTTTAAGATAATCGTTCAGGTCGACGGTGTTGAGTTTGTATTCTTCATGAGGTATGTCGACACGAAGAATGTATTTTATGACTAACTCTGATATTCCTATGAAAATTAGTATGATAGGGTAGAGGATGATAAACAGTAGCATTGCTGGTAGTGCAAATATTGTCATGCTTCTGTTAGGGTTGATGCCGAAAATGATTTTTGGTAGAAATTCGCCTGTGATAAGAACTATCAATGTCGATAATATAGTTTGGCATAACAATATCGTGAAGTCGTTTGTCAATATTTCTGGTAAAATATTTATGACAAGAGGTTCTAATATTCTTGCGATAGCAATACCGTAAATTACGTTGGCGATATTATTGCATAATAAAAGACAACCAATAAATTGTGACTGGTTTTTGAAGAATTTATTGATGATTTTAGCGGAAAAATTGTTTTTCTTTAAGTCTAATTCCAATTGCAATCTGTTGGTGCTCAAGAATGCGATTTCCATTCCAGAGAACATAGCTGATGCAAGCAATGAAAATATTACTATATAAATGTCACTCATTTTAGTATTGTTTATTCTTCGTCTTCTATTTCAAGTGTCGCTCTCATGCCGTGAATGACTCTTTGCGAAAAGCTTTCGTTGGCGTTGAGGCTGTCGCCGTAGATGATTTTGTCTGGACTGGTTATCTTAACGGCGTTGCGAGTATATATTTTTTTTGTATTCTGATTCCAATATAAAGTTTCTGTAAATAAGGTTTCTTTTGTTGTCAGGTTCTCTACAATCACATTGTTTTTTGCAAACAACATTTCTTCTTTATCGTGTCTTATTCCGTAATCGCCACTTATCTTCGATGATGGATTCTTGTTGTTGTCATAAAGATATGCCACAAATCCTTTGGGAAATTCCAATATCGCGCTGTCGCCCTCAATGCTGTGCATTACTGGAGCTATGAGTTTGGCTTGCACAAAGCCGGAGTCGCTTCTTGTGAAAACGACATTGTAAGCAAGTACGCCATTAATGGTGTCGGTGTCTATAAATTCTTTAACTTTATCTAGGGAGTTTTCACAAGAAAACAACACCATAACCATATTGGCTATGATGTTGATTTCAAGGAATATTTTTAAAAGTCTTTTCAAAGTCTATAATTTAGTTTGAGTATCTCACAGATAAGCTCACGGCTCATTGCTCGTAGCCCAAGCTAATTAATTTTTAGCTGCTCTGACTTTTGTTGTTTCTTTAATCCAGCAGTTTTCGAGTGTGAAGTCTTGACCTTCTTCGAAACCGTTGAAGAAAATGCTTTCAACTGTTGGGAAGTAATGAACGTAAGCATTGATGAGTTCATTAGCTTTTCCTGCGATTGAAGGGTCTACTGATTTAGCTTTTTCGAATTGGTCGACAGCTGCCCAGTAAGCTGTTTTTGAATAGAATTCGCCTGCGCCACAATCTTTAGCACTTGCTGCATACAATTGACCGATGATGATGAAAGGTTCACCGTCTGTTTTGTCTAATTCGTAAGCTTTTCTTGCATAAATACGACCTTGTTCATAATTTTTGTTCATGTTCATGATTTGAGCAAGGTAAATATATGATTGGTGTGCCCAGTCAACATTTGAACTCTTTGTTGATTCGAGAAGGTATTTTGTTGCTTGTGTGTAGTCTTTTTCAGAGAGATATTTTTTGCCAATTAAGTAAGCTGATTCTGGTGATGGGTTGACTTTGTGTAAGTTAACAGCAACAGCGAGATATAATGGTGAATCGTCGCATTTTCTTTTTTCTAAAGTTTCAGCGATTTTTGTTAACAATTCAACGTCGTTTGGATTTGCATCGAATTTAGGTTGGTAAATACGAACCAAGTCTTCGCAGTTAGCATATGGTTGAACAGCGACATCGAGGTTACCTTTTGTAGCGTTGAAGTTGTTGAGAAGTTTTTCGTTAGCCATTTCTGTGTTGACGTTGATGTTGTAATCAACGATTTCCATAAGACGGCTGTATTCTTCAAGGATTGTGCTTTCTTCTAATTTGCCGTTTTGTACCATTTTGATGACAATTGGGAAATAAGTGTCGATGAAAGCATAGTTGCTGTTGTTGCCATCTAAATCAATAGCTTGCTTAAGAGCATTGTAAGCTTCTTCATAACGATGAGGTGCCCATGTGTAAATGTCGACACCTTTACGACCCATGATGTTACCTATTTGAGAACCGTTTTTGCCGTTTGGGAAATATTGAGCTCTCTTGTCATAAATCATAGCAAGTGTGTCAACGTATTTGTCTCTTAATTCAGCATTTTTTTCTGGTCTGATGAAAGCATAAGTCATGATAGTAACACCATCAAGATATGTGTTTTGTCTTAAATCTGGACAATTGTTATAAACATTTCTCCATGATGTAATCATCTGTGGATTGATGTTGTTTGGGTTATACTTTGCTTGTTTCCAGTGACCGATGTATTCGCGATACAATGAATAGTCAGTTTCACAATCTTGTGCTTTTGTTGTAACATTTCCTAAAAGGAAAAATGTTAAACTTAAGAGTAAAAATCTTCTAATTTTCATTTTGACTTAAATATTTTATGATTTATTATTGATATCTTCTTTTGACAAACCATCTGTCGTGGATTGACATGCTTATTGATATGTTGAAATAATTTTCTTTGACAAGGTCGTTTTTGATTGTGCCCATTGAACCAAATTCAAAAGCGACGTTAAATGATGTTAATGAACGTGGTACAGGCAATCCGAGACCAAATGTTAAGCCGAATTTGTTTATTGACTTTCCGTAGATGTTGTAGTAAGTCTGATCGAAGTGTAAACCTGCGCGATAAGTGATTTTCTTATAATATTTTGATATAGAGGAAGATATAGGTTTGTATGCGCCGCCTATTGCTACATTCCATGAGTTTTGTAATGAATCGTTGACGCCATTCATTGTGAAACCTTTCCATCCGGCCCAGTTGAAGTCGGCGCCGACAACCCAACCTTCACCTTTGTCGATTTTTACACCAACGCCAAATCCTCCAGGAATATTGATGTTTACATTTTCGTTTTCAACGTATTTTAATGTATCAATAGGTGATTCTACTTGATTTTCAAAACCTTTAAACATACTTCTTATGAAAATGTTTCTCTTTGAAGCAATTTTTGCACCCTGTGAATAAGTAAGACCGACAGTGATATTGTATTTGTTGATAGGTAATTTGTACAATACGCCGTAGTCTAATTTGAAGTCGTTGACTCTCATTTCGATAGAACGTTTTCCGTTAAGGAAAGACACAGAATCTGGATAATATATCGAAGTGTTGTCGAATAATGTTCCGAATATGTAAGATGCTGTTATACCTACAGATAAGTCGTCTGTGATTTTTACGCCGTTAGCGAAGAATACTTTGTTCAATCCACCTTCACCTTGAAAAGCGACTTTGTAGCTTCCTGGTCCGTTATGTTCTGTGATGACATTGTATTCTCTGTTTGTAAAAGGAGTGATGCCAAGACCTATTTTCCATCTTTTTGTTGCGCTTAAACCGACGCTGGCATAGTCGAAGGATGCATTTGAGCCTCTTTCTGTTATTTTGTTAGTGGAAAAAGATGCAGCTTTGATGTAAAAACCAGCATCAAATAAAAATGATAATGAGTCTATGGCTGCGTATGAGGCAGGATTGCTAGGATTTAATAAGCATTTGTCACTCATAGCGTTAGATATTCCACCCATACCTCTTAACATGGTGTTCGGTGAACCAGTATAAATGTCGCCTAAACCAAATCTTGAATATGGAGTGCTTAAATCAGATTGACCAATAACATTACTGTTAATCAAGAAAATGATTAAGCCTAACAAAAAATATTTTGTATTTCTATATTTCATTGATAATTAAGAATATATCTTAAACCTTTAAATGTAAAATTTGCGTCTGCAAATATGCAATTTTTTAACTGATTTTCAAAGAAAATATTGTCCCCACCTATAATAAAAACATTTAACATTTCATAAATGTTTGAAAATCTTTCGATAAATCCTTCTATTTCGTTGGAAATACCAAGAATCACGCCAGATTTAAGACAATCTTCAGTAGAATTGCAAATTAATTTTAATTCCTCATTTGTTGGAGAACATAATGGTAATTTTTCTGTGTAGTCGTTCATTGCCTTGAATCGCAGATTGATGCCAGGACTGATCGGACCTCCGTGGTAAATGTTATCGGATGTTATGATATCATAGGTGATACATGTTCCAATATCAATTACTAGGTTATTTTGGTTTGGCTTCTCCATCATCGCTGCTGCAACTGCAACTAATCTGTCGCTACCAATCTGATTTTTTTCGTAATTTAGAGTAAAAGGCAGACGAGTGTTGCCAGAAAGTGTGATAATTTCGATATCTTGTAATTGAGCCTTGCATTCTTCAATTTTACCTCCTACAGAAGAAATTATACACTTGTTTATCTTAGGTAATCTTTTTGTAAGTTGTTTTAAATCAGTGCTATATGGATTAAATACAGATGTCTCTATTATGGTGTCTTCATTAAAAACAGCATATTTCGCTCTCGTATTTCCAATGTCAATTGTTAAAACCAAACTCATTATATTTTTTTGCAAATATACTGATAATGAGGGAAAAATGAGAAATTTTAAAAAAAATATTTTTTTTTGGTTGGAATATTAAAAAAAGTTGTATCTTTGCACTGCAAAACAACGGAGGTACCATAGCTCAGTTGGTAGAGCAATGGACTGAAAATCCATGTGTCGCTAGTTCGAATCTCGCTGGTACCACCACAAAGAGCTGACTGAAAAGTCGGCTCTTTTTTTTATTTGTTTTTTTGTCCACGAATGAACACTAATCAAACACCAATAGATTCGTGTGAATTCGTGAAGATTAGTGGATGAAAGATTGTCCACGAATAAAACATTAATCAAACACCAATAGATTCGTGGATGTCGAACAAAAAACGCCACATTTGTAGATGTGACGTCTTTGTGTTATAAAGTTCTTGTATTATCTTTAGAAGTTAATCCAGAATCTTTCCCAGAAGGTTTGTTCTAATTCTTTCCAGGTGTTGGCTGTAGCAGCTTCGAAATCAATAGTATATCTGTTTAATAATTTCTGAGCTTCTTCTTTTTTGCCTTCTTCTAATAATGCCATTACTTCTTTTTCCAATGCAGGAATTTCTTTTGTGGCTTTTTCTTCATATCTTAAGATGCTGTTAATCATAGCATTTTTTGTGCTGCCCCATTGTATTTGAGCTAATTTGTTAGCTTTGCGATAACGCCATAACAATGTTTCTTCGTTGTAGTTATTATGACCACATTCGTCGAAGCAAGAAGGTAATATTGTTGAGCCTGTGAAGATAGGAATTCTTGGGCTTTGACCTGGGTTTTCTACTGAGAACCAGCAAATTCCGCCTATTTCATTTGGTAACCAGTTTCTGAGCTGTGTTACGAAAGAGTAAGAACACCAAGAAACTGATACGGTACGCATAGCTTCAACTGTGCCAGGAGCAATCATATTGTATGTAGCAATGTCGGTGCTTCCCATCCAAGGATTTGCTACAGGGCTTACAATTGTATCGCCTTTTCTGTTGATAGTCTTGATGTTGCGTGTTACGTCCAAGTCTGTTCCTTCGTATGTGCTTCTGAGGAGTTCCATTACTTTTCTAGCATCTACTTTTTCTTCTGGCTTAACGGAGAATGGAAGTTCTTCATCGTCCATGCTGAGTCCTAATGATGGTGCTAAAGCATTGAGGATGAAATATTCGCGTTCGCGGAAGTTTTTGCCGTTAGAGTAGTCGTTGCCAAATACCTTGAACCATACGAATTCGCTTTCGCCGTCCCATAAGCCGTGTTTTTTAGCGACTTTTTCAATATTGTCAGAACATAAGAAGTTGTCAGGGTCGTTTCTGTTTATGTGTTTGATTCTTGGGATGTTAGCTGATACGCTGACTTCGCCGTCTGGTACTCTTTGAGCAGCCCAGATGCCACCGATTTTCTTTTTGCCTTCGCCCATGATTTCCATGCACCAGACTTCTTCAGTGTCAGCGATGGTGATACATTCGCCGCCGTCGCCATAGCCGTATTCTTTGATAAGTTCACCGATGAGTTTGATGGCGTCTCTTGCGTTGTCGCAGCGTTGAAGTGCGATGCGTTCCAAGTCTTCAATCATGAATAAACCTTCTGGGTTTACCAAAGTGTCTGGACCTGAGAATGTCGTTTCTCCAATAGCTAACTGCTTTTCGTTCAAGCATGGATAGGCTGTATTGAGGTAAGAATATGTGTATTCAGCTTGTGGAATTTCGCCTGCCAACTCTAAGCCTTTGCTGTCGTAAGCATTTCTTGTGTGCATGCTGCCTCTGTATATTTTTTGAGTAGCACCTTTTTCATGTTCTTGGGCTTTTTCCCAGCGTAACCATGTGCGATACATACCGTCGCAAGTGTGTGATGTCATGACAGAACCATCGGTAGAAGCATCTTTGCCTACCATAATACTTGTACAATTTGCACCGTCAAAATCTTGTGAATCTACGTCTTGTGCGTTGATGTTAAAAGATATTAATACAAATGTTAATAATGCGATTAGTGATTTTCTTGATTTCATATTATTGATTATTTAAAGAAACTAAAATTAACTTTACCATATCTGCGTTGTTCAACAAAACGTGGATGTTCTTTGAAATCAACGAATTTATTGTGTTCAACGACTAGCATTCCGTCTTCTTTGAGTAAATTATGTTCAAAAATGAGGCTTACCAATAAATCATAATGTTGGCTGTCGTATGGAGGGTCGGCGAAGATAAGGTCGTATTTCATCTTGTGCATTGGAATGAAACGGAATACGTCGGAACGTATTGCGAGAAGTTCTTCCATGTTAAGCTTTGTAGCGGTTTCGCGGATGAATTTGATGCAATTGTTGTTTTCATCAACGGCAGTGACGCGAGGGCAGCCTCTTGAAACCAATTCGTAAGAGATGTTGCCAGTTCCTGCAAAAAGGTCTAATACGGTAATGTCTTCAAAATCAACATGATTTTCCAGTATGTTGAACAGACTTTCCTTAGCCATGTCGGTAGTAGGACGAACAGGAAGATTGCTTGGAGCTGTAATCTGTCGTCTTTGATGTTTTCCTCTTATTATTCGCATGATATGAAACTATATAAGGTGTAATAATAATAATAAGGTACTGAATTTAATTCACTTATGTAATTGTAATCGTTGTCTCTGTTAAAAAATCTTATGTTTCTTATATAACGTGAACATAACTCGATGATGACAGATTTTTCCTCGATGAATCCCATGAAATACAAAGGTATGCTTTCATTGTCGATGTTAAGTTGGTCGAATGTGAATAAGATGAAATATAAGAAATCTTCTTTTGTGTTAAAGTTAAAATAATTATGGAATACGAGTTTATCGTTGTTAATAATTATTAACTCATATGAATTATTTTTAACATTAACAAAAGCTCTTGTTTCAGGATTTCTGCTTGAAAATTCTTTTAAAAGCTTCTTGATTAAAATGCTAGAACTATGATATATCTTGACATTGTCATTCAAGAAATCGAGTTTGTCTTGTGATGCATATACATTTATAATGTCATGCTCGTTGATGGAATCTGTCAATACGTTAGAATTATTCATATTCAATAATGACAGATATTTTTCTTTTATCTCTTTTTGAAAATAGTCTTTTGGAACGAAAGTATTTATGTTATTATCTATTAAGATATTAACATTTTTAAATTCGTTGATGTTCCAAGATTCTTTTTCTTGGAGTTCTGAAATGAGTGTCTCAAGAGGTATGTTTTTCTCTGAGATACGATAATGTTTCAGGGCTATGAATTTATTTTCAGCTGTATCGAAGACGACAAAAGAAAGACCATCCAAGGAATATTGGATGGTCATGATATAATTATCTGTATTCTTGCTGTTTAAATTAATAGACTCCTGGATATATGGATATAAGAAGGAAGTCATACTATTTATTAAAGGTTTTCCCAGTTACCGTCAGTAGAAGGTTCAGTCATAGAACCGACTTTCATACCTGGATATTTGTTTAAGTCTTCGCGTTCTTTTGTAGCATTTCTGATTCTTTGTTGGTCGAGACCGTTTAAGTAAGTGTTGTAATGAGCTTTTACTTCAAATACAGGAACGTTCATACCACCGCGCATGATGTAACCAGCTTCAATTTCAAATTCTTGTTGTGGTTCTGAGAAAGGAATGTAACGTAGAGCTTCAACGTTGAAGTTATGTCTTGTTGAGAATAATGAGTCTAAAACTTTAATGTAACCAACTGTATCGTTGATAGTTTTTGTAAATGTTGTATCGTTTGGATCTGGGATGATATTTACAACAGGAAGTTCACCTGTACGGATGAATTCAATCAATGTATCGAAACTTGCTGTGTATCTGTTGTAATTTTCTTTAAATAAACCTTGTGTGCTTCTGATATCTTTAAGGTTTTGAACGACTTTTGATTCACGTTCTGTTTTTGTATTATCAAAAATAACAGGTTGGCTGATGCTGTGGTAAACCATATATGCCAAGAAAATGGCAACGATTACTAATACGATGTTGATAATTGTTAATTTTTTATCCATGATTTAATTCTATTTTTTTGCTTCGCAAAGTTACTGTTTTTTTTGATTGGAACAATTATTTTTTTTAAAAATTAAACTTTAATGGGTTATTTTTTTTGCTGTTTAGATACACTTCTATTTTTTTAGCGATGAAGATATAAATATCCAAATTGTGTTCTTTTAGCCAATTTATGGCAAATGAGTCTTGTTTTATTGCATCGGCTAGGTAGACGAGGTCTTCGAAATTGTATTTTCTTAGCCAAAACCTTGCGCTTTGAGATCCGTCGATGATAGAATCTATGGCTGCCAAATGATAATATTTGTTATCTACTAACCATTTGAATGCTAATTTGCTGCCTTTGATAGTTTCGTTAAGAGCTGCCAGTTCCGGATAGCCGTTGCTGAGAAGCCATTTGTAAAATGCCTCTCCGTTGTCGTCGAAACTCATGGCAAAGGCTGTCAATATTTTAACATCGTAGTTAAGCATAATTATTTGCCAAAACATTCAACGGTAAAGCCAAATTGTCTTAATCGGTCGGCTATTTTTTCTAACTCACTTTGACTGATTTTCTCCAAATTTTTCTCTGGAGTTTCTCTGTCTATAGCGTAAATCATTGTTTTCTTTGGCTTTATCTTTTTTATGTGTTCAATCCAAAGTTCGATTTCTTCTTCTGTGGTGTTGTCTATCTTTATGCCATTGTGTTCACCTCTTAAGAAACAAGTCTGTATGGTAAGTTCACCTTTATATTCTTGAAGTATGTTAATATATTTTTCTAAATCAAAATTAACATTTGGCTGGTTGATGGACTTTATTGTCTCGTAAGTCCCGCCGTCTATTTTAATAATGTTATTGTCGACTTTAGATATGGCGTTGAAGATTTCTTTTTTATGCAACATCGTGCCGTTTGTCAGCACGCTGATTTTTGCATTAGGGATGTATAAATCTCTAAGTATTAATGTGATGTCAATTATTTCCACGAAATCTGGATTCAGCGTTGGTTCGCCATTGCCTGAAAAAGTGATGCTGTCGGGTTCGTTATCAGTGCCTTTGAGTTCTTGCAATCTTTTTTCTAAAGTATGTTCGAAGATTTCTTTTGTAGGTATGCCACTGTTTTTTTTGTTTTCCGGATTCCAGCCGCATTCGCAATAGATGCAATCAAATGAACAGATTTTTCCGAATTCTGGCAATAAGTTAATGCCTAACGAATTTCCAAGTCGACGACTTTTTATAGGTCCAAATACTAATGGTTCAACTAAAAATGACATTGCTTTATTTTTTTGCAAAAGTACTAATTAAATTCATAATGCATAATTCATAATTCATAATTGAAATTTATTTTGAAATAATTGTGCATTATGCATTGGGAATTATGAATTAGTCTCCAGACATTTATTATCTTTGCACAAACGTTTTGATTATGACTTACGAACAAATTCTTGCCGACATAAAAAAGAGAGTTTATCATCCGATTTATTTCTTGATGGGAGAAGAGCCGTTTTTTATTGATACGATAAGTAATGAGTTGGAAAACACTATTTTGGATGAGGCAGATCGTTCTTTTAATCAAGTGATTTTGTATGGCAGTGATGTCAATGCCAAGGAAATAATGTCGCAAGCTCGTGCTTTCCCGATGATGGGTGATTATCTTGTTGTGATAGTGAAAGAGGCTCAGAATGTGAAAGATATAGAAAGCCTCGCTGATTATCTGGATAAGCTTCCTCCGACAACAATTCTCATTATTAATTACAAATATAAGAAGTTAGACAAACGTCGTGCTTTAGCTAAGTATATAGATAAAAAAGGTGTGTTGTTTGAGTCTAAGAAATTGTATGATGACAATATCCCTGACTGGATTTCAAAATATCTTGCTTCAAAGAAATATAATATTACGCCTAAAGCGACACAGATGATAGCTGATTTTCTCGGCAACGATCTTCATAAGGTTAGAAACGAACTCGAAAAATTGATGGTGGCGCTTCCTCCTTCAAAGCGTATTGACGATGTCGATGTTGAATATAATATAGGTATATCAAAAGATTTTAACATCTTTGAATTGCAAAAAGCTATTGGCAATAAAGACTTTTTAAAAGCTAATCAGATTGTAAATTATTTCGGTGATAACCCTAACGACAATCCTATCTTTATGACGATAGTTGTTCTTTATGGATATTATACAAAATTGTTAAAGCTTCATTTCTCGAAAGATAAAAGCAAGAATACCTTGGCTACGATGTTAGGTGTCAATCCTTATTTTGTCAATGATTATTTGAATGCGGCTCGTCATTATTCTTGGGCTGACTGTATGCGTTGTATTGAAGTCCTTCGCGATTTTGACATGAAATCAAAAGGTTATAACTGCAGTTCCGATATTACTCAAAAGGAACTTTATAGAGAGATGCTTTATAAGTTGATGAATTAAATTATAAAAAAAAGCCGCCACTGTAAATCAGAAGTGACGGCTTTTTTGTATCTATGATATAGATTTTGATGTCTTATTCTTTGACAAATCTTTTTACCATTTCGCCCTTATTGGTTTTGACTTTAACGAAATAAATTCCGCGATTTAAGTTTGAAACATCGGCTGTCTTTGTATCATTGAGACATTGTGCCTCTGAAACCATCTTTCCATAAACATCATAAATAACAACTTCTTCGATGTTAGAGTCGGCATCGATGATGAGATTGTTCTTTACAGGATTTGGATATATTCCTAAAGAAACGACTTCTTCTTCAATGCTTTCTGTTCCTATAGCTCGGATGTCGTATTTGTTCCATGGAGCTGTAGCTTTATATAACTCTACATATTCAGCAGGAACTCTGATAATCATGTCTTCAGGTGTATATTTGAATATGTTGTTGCATGTTGGAGGAACTGGTGCAAGACATTTGACGAGGGATAAGTTTGAACATTCGCTGAAAGCATAGTCTCTGATTGTTTTGAGGCTTGATGGAAGTTCTATCTCTGTCAATCTTTTGCAAGACTTGAATGCCATTGCGCCGATTTCTGTTACGCCGTTAGGAATTTCAATATTTGATAATTCTGTACATAGTTCAAAAGTACCATTGTTGATTTTTGTTACGCCGCTTGGGATAATGACTTCTGTTATTGGGCAGCCATAGAAAGCTTTGTTGCCAATGTGAACAACATTTTCAGGGATAGCTATTTCTGTTGCGAGATTGCAATAGTAAAAAGCTTGGTCGCCAATGCTTGTGATGGTACTAGGCAATTCAAATTTTCTTGCTGAATAACAATATGAAAAGCCAGTGCTTGCAATAGATGTAACTGTAAATTCTTTTCCTTCAATTGTCATAGTTTCAGCTATTTGGATAACATCAATAGCATTTTCTGATGTTAAATTGAAACATTTTACAGAGCATTCTGCTGGTGATAATTTTGTTACAGTGTACTGTAATTCATAATCTTGATTGGTGATAATAGTGTAGCTTCCAATTGATTGGGCATTTAAACCAATTGTTGTTACTATTAATGCCAATAGGAGTATTATTTTTTTCATTTTATTTATTTTTAAGTTTTTGAATTTTTATTCAGCATAGATTTTTTCTACTAAATCAGCGTAGTTTTGCATGATTTTACTACGACGAGGTTTAAGACTTGCTGTCATTTCGCCAGATTCGATAGTCCATTCTTTAGCGATAAGCTCGAATTTCTTGACTTGCTCGTAGTCGCCTAATGTCGCATTGTATTTGTCTATCTCTTTGCGATAACGCATGATGACGTCTTTGTTTGTAATCATCTCTTCGTCTGTTGTATATGGAATACCTTTTATGTTACACCATGACTTAAGATGTTCGAAGTTAGGCTGGATGAGTGCTGCTGCGAACTTCTGGCCTTCACCTATGACTAACAATTCGTTGACGAATGGCGATTCTTTGATTTTATTTTCAATTAAAACAGGGCTGACGTATTTACCCATTGAAGTCTTGAAGATTTCTTTGATACGACCTGTTATTTTAAGTAAACCGTCTTCGTCGAAACAGCCTTTATCGCCAGTGTGGAAGTAACCGTTTTCGTCTATGGCTTCTTTGGTTTTTTCTTCGTCTTTGTAATATCCGGTCATCACGTTAGGACCTTTGACAAGGATTTCGCCGTTTTCAGCTATCACCACTTCTTGGTTGTCCATCACGACGCCTACAGTGCCAGCTTTCAACTTACCTAATGTCAAACTATTCGTTGCGATAACAGGTGATGTTTCTGTCAATCCGTAGCCTTCTGAAAGTTGAATTCCTATAGCTGTGAATATCTTAACGAGACGTGGTTGTATAGCGGCGCCACCAGAGATGATGAGTTGTAAGTTGTTGCCGAATACTTTTCTCCATTCTTTGAAGACGAGCTTATCTGCAATCTTCAACTGTTGACGATAGAACCAGCCGTTATGTTTCTTAGTTTCGTCATAACGTTCTGCAAGGTTCAAAGCCCAGAAGAAAATAGGTTTCTTGATGCCAGTGAGTTTCTGACCTTTACGAACAATTGTGTGATATACTTTTTCGATGAGACGTGGAACAGAAGAGAAGTGATGTGGTTTCACTTCGCCCATTGTCTCAACGATAGCACCGAGGTTATCAACATAATATGTGCTACATCCTAAATAAACGTGGCAATATTGAACCGTTCTTTCGTAAATGTGAGAAAGTGGTAAATAACTTATTGTGTCGTGTGTCTCGTCGATAGGGTAGAGTGGACAGAGATATTCTATGACTGACAATATGTTACGGTGAGTAAGCATAACGCCTTTAGGATTACCTGTTGTTCCAGATGTGTAGATGATTGTTGCGAGGTCTTCATTCTTCACTTCTGCTTTCGCAGCTTCTAATGCTGCTTCGTCTCTGTTTTCATTGCCGAGTTCGATGAGGTCTTGCAAAGACTTCAATCCTTCAGATGCTCTTATGAGATATGTGTCTTTTATAGAAGGTGTCGAAGATATGATGTCCGACACCTTATTATATAAGTGCTTATTTGTAACAAAAACTATGCTTGCCTCTGAATGGTTGAAGATGTATTCATAGTCGGCATGACTGATGGTTGGGTAGATTGGAATACAGATAGCACCGACTTGTTGGATGGCGAAGTCAATCATGTTCCATTCAGGACAGTTAGTGGCAATCAAAGCGATGCGGTCGCCTCTCTTTACGCCTAACTTCAAAAGTCCATGACTGATGGAATTAGTCATTTCATAGAACTTTTGTCCGTTATATTTTACCCATTGGCGGTCGACTTTACCTGCGAAGAGACAGTCTTTGTAACCATATTTCTCAATGAAACGTGGCACTAAATCGAACAGTCTTGGAGGGACGTCAGTTTTGCCTTGTACACCTATTTTTTCAGATTTATTCATAAATGATTATTTATTGTTTTTAATCCAGTTGAATGCGTTTACGAATGCTTCAATCCAAGGAGCGACTTCATCATCTTTTCTGTTTTCTGGATAATAAGGCCATTGCCATGGTAAGAATGCGCGTTCGATGTGAGGCATCATTGCTAAGTGACGACCGTCGTTAGAGCAGATTGCTGCTGCTTCCCATGGACTG
>JAZLAL010000008.1:0-4965 GCA_045613185.1 Bacteroidales bacterium
TACCTCATCGCCATCATGAACAGAATGTTAAAGAAAACAAAATAAGTTATTGACAATTAAAGATATTTAGATATGGAATACTTGATAATTTTTATCTCCGCAATATTCGTCAACAACATCGTTTTGACACAATTCCTCGGAATATGCCCTTTCCTCGGCGTATCAAAAAAGATATCGACATCATTAGGTATGGGCGCAGCTGTTATCTTCGTCATAACTTTAGCGACAATCGTGACATGGCTCATCCAGCACTATCTGTTAAATCCTTTCAACTTAGGATTCTTGCAAACCATAGCATTCATCTTGGTCATCGCAGCATTGGTACAGATGGTTGAAATCATTTTGAAAAAGATAAGTCCTTCATTATATGCAGCATTAGGCGTATTCTTGCCACTCATCACAACAAACTGCGCAGTATTAGGCGTTGCCATTTTGGTTATACAAAAAGACTTCGGTTTGTTAGAAGGCGCGATGTATGCATTATCAAACGGCGTCGGTTTCACATTAGCATTGGTTATCTTCGCAGGCTTACGCGAGCAACTTGAATTATCCGACGTTCCTAACGGAATGAAAGGCGTGCCTATCGCATTAGTAACAGCAGGTATCTTAGCATTGGCATTCATGGGATTCGCAGGACTTGTTTAAGACAATTCATAATTCATAATTCATTATGCATAATTCATAATGCATAATGCATAATTAGATAAGGAGTCGCACGATTGTGCGACTTTTTTTGTTAAAAGTCACCGAGACACCGAGACTCTGAGTCTATGAGTCTATGAGTCTGAGTCAGGGTCTGGGTCAGAGTTCAGTGTCAGAGTTCATAGTTCAGAAACTGATTCCTTTCAGCAAGACATCTACTGGTAAATTTAACTTTGAAAAGGCAAATAGTTTTTTACCTAAATCTTTAAGCGATGCTCCTATATGAAAAACATCTTCATTATCAATTATAACAAATCTATCGTGAATGTCTTTGACTGTTTGTATTTCAATTGCCGAATATTGTTTATTATGTCGATCTATATCTAACTTTAATTGATTGCTAATTTTATCAGTATATATTTTTGCCACAACACCATCCTTTCTTTTATCAAGCATCGTCAATACGGATTCGTCAATATAATTGTCAACGACAATTATTGATTCATTTGCTATTTTTATCAAATCCGTCATAAACTTGTAGGCTTCAAATATTTCACCTCCATAAAAAACACCTTGGACAGGAGGCATTGACTTCTGAACAAAATAATTTATCTGTTCATTTATCTCTTTCAATTGAATATCATGATTATATAGTTTATTATCAAATTTATTTTCTATATAATCAATCCTTTGATTTATGGAATATCCTTTAAGCAAATTGTTTTTAAGTATATTGTTTGCCCATTGTCGAAAATGGATTCCAATCTTTGTATTGACTCTAAATCCAACAGAAATTATAACATCAAGATTATAATATGTAATATTTCTGAACACTTCCCTATTCCCTTCAACTCGAACTGTTCGGAAATTCCGAATAGTTGAATCTCTATCCAATTCATTCTGCTGATAAATACTCTTAATATGTTCACTGATGTTTGCCTTGCTTGATTGAAACAACTGAACAATCTGACTCTGGGAAAGCCATACCATATCCTCATTCAAAACGACTTCAATCTTAACATCATCATTAGCTTGATATATTACAAGTTCGCCTTGAAGATTTGTATTCTGTTTTGTACTATTCATAAACTTTATTTGATTCTTCTTGCAAAGTTATATCTAACAAAATAAAACGTCAAGACTTTTTCACATGTATTTTACATCATCTTTTCATTTTTAACATTTTTCTGGTTTTTATTAAGAATTTATGTTAATGTTTTTTTAAAAGTCACCGAGACACCAAGACACTAAGTTGCTAAGTCTATAAGTCTGAGTCAAGGTTCTGTGTCAGAGTTCAGTGTCAGAGTTCATAGTTCAGGGTTAAAAGCTCAGAGTTCAAGGTTCGGCGATGTATTTCTAAAAGCAATTCCTGTTGTATCTTCATATATACCAGTCTGTAGAAATCCAATTATGCTATTGATAATCTGTGTTAATGGATTTTCGACTTTCGCCATTCTTTTCCCGTAATAAACATATTCATCAAGTCGAACATCGTCATTCGGTTTAAAGGTGTTTCTCTTAAAATTCTTTCTAACAAGAACACTCAAATTATACTCATAGTTGGCATTATGTATTATGTATGTTTCTGCGTTGCTATTGTGATTTGTAATCCTTAATGATGCTTCTAGACTATTACCATTTCCTTTATGTATAACTATAACTCCATATTTACTTGATCCTTCCAAATTAGGAATTTCCAATGCCTCTCTCAAATTTGTTAAAAAGCCATAAGGATTAATAACTCCAACATAATCTTCAGCAAGTTTTTCTAATTTAGGTATTGCTATTTCAGCATTTATCTTTATATTTGCAACATCATTCGTCTGAGAAGGCTTAGTGAACCTTTGAGTTCCTCTTATAGAGTTCAGACGAATGTTTTTTTTATTATCATCGTTTGACATATTTTGTTCCATAAATTTAACTTCACTTTGGTTACTCATTGCAAAGTTATAACAAACAAAATAAAACGATAAAGCCTCACCACCATAAAATCACCTCATCTTTTCTTTTTTAACATTTTTCTGGTTTTTATTAAGAATTTATGTTAATATTTTTTTAAAAGTCACCGAGACACTAGGTCTGAGTTCTAGGTTCTTAGTTCCCAACTCCCGTCCCCAACTCCCGTTCCCTAACAAAAAAACACTATCTTTGCATTATGAAAAAATCGCTGCTCATAATACTGTTTTCACTCTTGACTTTGTTTTCATATTGTCAAGACAACGAAGGCTGCGAATATCTCATCGTTACCCCGAACAACAGCGGCATCCAACAATGGGCCGACACTCTGGCTCGATTCAGAAACGAACAAGGCATCTTGACTAAAGTCGTAAGCCTGAACGAAATCGGCGATAACTTTCCCGTAAATATCAAAAATTATTTTAACGACATTTACAAAAGCTGGAACCTCTCTCCTTCCGCCATCCTCCTTTTCGGAGATTATAATCTCGACGCCACAAAAGGAATAAGTTCCTTCTACCTCAATGATCATCCTGAAAGTCTGTCGTATCTTACCGACAACAAACTCGTCGACTTCAACGACGACAATCTTCCAGAAATCGTCATCGCTCGTATGCCAGCAGCAAATGCTCAACAAGCGGAAATTATGGTGAAGAAAACTATGCGTTACGAACGTAATCCATCCACTAATCCTGATTATTACGACAAGCCTCTCATGGTCATGAGTTTCGACGAATCGCGTTGGTTCCACCTCAGTTCCGAAGTTATTGCTGGTTATTTTGAAAAAATAAACAAACATCCTAATCGTCAAAGCACGATTTTTTACGGCAATCCTGATTCTATTTGGTCGTCAGCAAAAAACACTGACGTCATAATTAATTATTTCGGTCCTGATGGTTTGAATTACATTCCTTCCGACCTTCGTCATTTAAACAATTGGAACGGAAACAACAAAGATATTTGTGAATTAATTAATAAAGGTACTTTCTTGGTTCAATATCGAGGTCACGGACAATATCAGGCTTGGACAAATCCTTATTTTTCAAATAAAGAAGTAAATAATTTAAGCAATGAAGATTTGACTTTCGTGATGTCGACGAATTGCAGGACTGGCAATTTCCGTTACGGAGAAGGCGATGACGATTGTTTTGCAGAACGTTTCATGCGTACAGAAAACGGCTGCGTTGCCATAATCGCTGCTTCTGAAACATCGTATTCTTTCGTCAACGACACTTATGTCTGGGGCGTCTACGATTATCTTTGGAACGACTTCATGCCTGATTATGGCAACAATAATACAAGCTTCAAATATCCAGCTTTCGCCAATTCATACGGAAAGCATTTTCTTAAACAATCATCTTGGCCTGAATTTGAATTCAATAAAAATATAACTTACAATCTCTTTCATTATTTCGGCGATGCTTTCTTGCAATTAAACACCGAAATGCCTAAAGAAATAAACATCAATTATCCAGAAGAAATATCCAGTAACGAGACTTTTATCAATATAAAAAGAGATAAAGATACTAAGTTAGCATTATCTGTAGATGGAAAAATCATCGCTGTTTCAACAGATAACGATAGTATTATAAATATAAATCCGCAGAGAAGCGGCTGCAAAATCAAAGTCGTGGCAACGAAACAAGACCATTTTCGTCATGAAGGATTTATCGAAGTGAAGAGCATCTTGAATAATGACGACTTATTTATATATCCAAATCCTGCGAAAGACTTTTTGTTTGTCGAAAGTAAAGGAATAAAAAAGATTGAAGTCTACAATAGTTTAGGACAAAAGTTAATGGAATTTAACAATAATGCATCAAACGAAAAATTAAGAATTGATTGTAGCACATTACAAAAAGGGCTCTTTCATCTTCAGATTATTTATGAAGACAAAAGAGTCGGAAAGTCGGTTGTAAGATTTTGAACTAAGAACTAAGAACCAAGAACTAAGGACTATTAACTATTAACCATTAACTATTAACTATTAACTATTAACTATTAACTATTAACTATTAACTATTAACTATTAACTATTAACTATTAACTATAAAAAAGGTAATGTTGCCAAAAATGGTTGGCAGTTGAGCGAAAAAAAGACAGGTAACCATACAAAACAGCCCAAGTCACCTGTCTTTTTTTCTATCCTAAATTTAAAATATTTACCAATATATTCTAATATTGAAGTTCCGGAGGAACGGCAGACAATAGGCAGGTGATGGAGTGCAATAGCACGAAATCCCTGCATAATGTTGATTTGTAATGACATCAAAGCTCCGTAGGAGCGAAAGAGACTCTGTCGTACCTACGGCACTTTGTGATTATCTTACCTTATTTTCTTTACAGGCATTCCGAGCTTTGCTCTAC
>JAZLAL010000009.1:0-13257 GCA_045613185.1 Bacteroidales bacterium
ACGACAGGATATTCCGGTCCGAGGAGGTTTTCTCTAAACACCTGACGGAAAATCTTAGCGAGTTCGTTAGCTGCTTTATTAAGTTTCTGCTCATCAACATCTTTAAGTCTGACCATAACGAGTCGCGAGTAAGGCGGATAGTTGAACTGACGTCGTATCGGCATCTGTTCTTCGTAAAATTTCACATAATCGTGATTCATCACGTTGAGTATCACTGGATGTTGAGGTTGGTATGTCTGTATTATGACCTTACCTTTGTCGCCTTTTCTTCCGGCGCGACCGCTCACTTGTTCCATCAGCTGGAAGCTGCGTTCGTGAGCTCTGAAATCGGGGAATGTCAGCATGTTATCAGCGTTGAGGATTCCGACGACCTTTACCGAGTCGAAGTCGAGACCTTTGGTCACCATCTGTGTTCCGACGAGGATGTTAGTCTCTTTATTTTGAAATTGTTCTAGAATAAACTGATAGCTGTTTTTCGTGCGTGTCGTATCGAGGTCGAGGCGTGCGCTGTTGGCGTCAGGGAAGATTACCTTCAGGTCGTCTTCGATGCGTTCTGTTCCGAAGCCGTGCATCTTGAGGTCTGTGCTGCGGCATGACGGGCATTCTGTCGGCACGCTGGTCGTATAGCCGCAGTAGTGGCACTTCAGTATATTTTGGTTTTTATGGTATATCAAGCTGACATCGCAGTTGATACACTGAGGGATATAGTTACAATGTTCACATTCTATTCTTAAAGAAAATCCGCGTCGGTTCTGGAACAAGATGACTTGGTTTTTCTCCTCGAGCGTCTTGTTCATCGCCTCGATGAGCGCGCTGCCGAAGTTGGCTTGCAGCGTCTTACGACGCGTCTCGACTCTGAGGTCGTTGACGATGATTTCTGGCATCTCGACGCCACCGTAACGTTCCGACAATGTGACGAGATGATATTTATTTTGTCTTGCGTTGTAATACGACTCGAACGACGGCGTCGCCGAGCCCAACAGGAGGCGAGCGTGGAACATCTTCGACATAAGAGCGGCGAGGTCGCGAGCCGAATAACGAGGCGCTGGGTCTATCTGCTTGAACGAACTGTCGTGTTCCTCGTCGACGATAATCAACCCTAAATCACTGAACGGCAAAAAGACCGCCGAACGCGAACCAATGATGATTTGATATTTTGAACTAAGGCTTTTGGCTTTTGGCTTTTGAACCTCTGAAGTCAATAACTGTTGTCCGTTATCCGTTGACTGTTGACTTCTAAAATTCATCACCTGTTGCCATATCTCAACACGTTCGTTGTTGTCGTAACGTGAGTGATACACTCCTACTCTATCGCCAAAATATTTCTTTAACCTATTGATAATCTGTTCCGTCAATGCAATTTCCGGAAGCAAATACAAGACCTGCTTGCCTTCATCAATGGCTTCTTGAATTAGTTTTATATAGATTTCCGTCTTGCCGCTCGCCGTTACGCCATGCAACAAAACGGGTTTCTCTTCTTCAAATCCTTTATGTATATTATCAAAGGCTTCTTGTTGTTTCTCAGTGAGATGGATGGTCGAGACATCTGTCAAAGCTTCATATTCTTTCAAACGACTGACTCTTTTTTGATAAGATTCAAAGACGCCTTTATCGACTAAAGTCGCTAATATTGATGATGTCGCGTTGGCTTTTTTTAATAAATCAGAAACTAGCACATCGTTATCTGCCGAACCTCCAAGTACAAAAAACGCCATCAGAAGCTCGAGCTGCTTGTAGGCTCGTTTTGAAAGAGTGTCCATCAGCTCTCGCATCGCGTCCTCGCTACGATAAGTGTTCGAAAGTCGCACATATCGCTCGTACTTCGCCTTATATTTCTGCTGCAATTCTTCCTGCATCACGACGATTTTCTTCTCTATCATCGTCTTGATGAGAGGCATGATTTTTTTATAACCTATTATCTTACTTACCTCAGTGATAGTGAGTTGCGGCTGTATCTGAAGAGCTTCCACGATAAGAAATTCATTATCGCTCAGCGTCATAGTGTCGAGTTGGAAGTCTTCCGACAACATAATCTTAGACTCGCTCGACAGTTTCAATGCAGAAGGAAGAGCGACCTGCATGACATCGCCGAGATAACACAAATAATACGATGATATCCAATTCCATAGCTTAAGCTGATTTTCATTTACCACAGAATCATCATCGAGTATGTCAAGGATATATTTTATACTTGTACAATCAGGGACTTCATTTGTGATGGATATTATCAACCCCGACATTATCTTAGTCGCGCCAAATTGCACCACAGCGCGTTGTCCTACCTTCACCTTCTGATTCAACTCAAAAGGCACGCGGTAAGTATATGTGCCAGGAATCGGCAACGGCAGCAATATCTCTGCAAATAAAGTAATTCTCTCTTCCGACATATTTTAAAATTAATGTGACAAAATAGTCTTCACTCCTATCAGTTGGTCATAATTCTGTGTCGGATCGAAGAGATATAAATATATTGTGTATTCGTTTTTAGTTTCCCAAAAGTTACCTGCCACGATGCCGACATCTGCTGTAGTCTGACCTTTTTCTTTTACAGCATAAATATAATCGTAATATCCTTGCTTAAGTAACAAATTGATAGCGTAGCCCTTACGTTCATAATCGTAAGTCATTTTATTTTTTTCATTCAAATTCCAATCTGTTATAGCACCCATGATATAAACATCATGATCTGTCATCACAGGAAACCATTCAAGGAAAAATTCCACCATGACGTAATCAGCTTCAGTAGCAGCAGCTCTGTCGTCGCGTTCAAGATAAATTACCTTCTCGCCGAACAAATCTTCATCGTCGATATAGGCGTATAAGTTTCGTTTTTGATCGTTATATAAAGTAACGACATAATAATCTTTCGACATCTCAACGGTCTTAGTCTGTTCTGGTCGATTGTTCAAATTGCTTGTATTGATTCTTCTGTATTGATTACCAGAATTAAAGACTGTTTTTGCATTATTTTCGTATGAAAGATAATCTGGATAGACATATGTCGGTTTCAAGCCCATCACTGCATTGTCCCAACGTCCGTTCTGCTGAATTGTGACATTGGAATATTGCTCAGCTAATGAATTGAAAATATTAGGATAAGAAACAGTCATACTAACCTGCTGTTTATTTGTGCCGAGACTCAAGTCGAAAGGATAACGAGGAATGTTGACGTTGAAGTTTGCCTTATCATCGACAATCATAAAACGGCGTGTGAAATAAATGTTTTCCGGAGTCAACTCTTCTTCAAAAACGATGAGAAGATAATTGCCAGAAATCTTAGGAATCATATCTTCCGTAGGAAAAACAAGGTCGAAGTGAACATAATCGACCATAGTATTTAAAGAAAATGAATAATCTTCAATATCGTCCGACTCAAATCCATTAAGATATTCTATCTGCTGAATGTCAGATTGTTGAGTCCAGTCGTTATTACAATGAATGAAAGTGTAGTACATATAAGGAGCGTCGTTGGCGAAGACGTCGAACTGCAGATGCAGCTTGCCCATCATATCGTTGAGATGAATGATAGGCTTTGCGAGAGAGTCGCCGACAGGATGAAGGAGAACAGTCTGAACCTCATCGTTATAGTTGGTATCTGTGTAAGATTGCAGCTGTTGGGCATTAGCAACAATTCCTATCATCAGAAATAATATTATTGCTATGAGCCGTGAGCTATGAGCTCTGAGCATTCTGCTATGTCCGTTGACTTTATTATTCATTGTTGTTTGTTTTTTTTCAAAAATAACACTTTTTCAATTCATAATGCATAATGCATAATTCATAATTATAACGAGAAATTATAGAAATTGTTTTTAACAATCATTCCTAACTCCTAATTGATTAGACGCTTCAATGTGTGTTTATATTTTAGGAAACATTGAAACGTCTCTACAATCACTTCTAACTTCTAATTCCTTCACCTCATTATTTTCATCGACATATATAAAATAAGCATCGATGGCATCGTCGTTCAATTCGATTATTTCTTTTGCTTTTTCCAATCCCACTAACATACAAATCGAGGCGAGGCAGTCAGCCCATGCTGTGTTATCGCATATTATTGTCGCGCTCAGCAACTTGTTTTCCGCAGGATATCCTGTTTTAGGATTCAAACTATGAGAATAACGTTTGCCGCCTCGTTCCACATATTTTCTGTAATTGCCAGAAGTCACGATGCTTCTGTTATCCAACTCAACGATTTCTTGTACTATTCTCTCGGAGTCTTTGTTCTCGGCGGGTTTTTCTATTCCAACCTTCCAGAGTTCGTCATTTGGTTTGCATCCTCTTGCGAGAATCTCACCACCGACATCGACTAAAAAATTATTAACATTTTTTGAAAGAAGAAAATCGCCAATCATATCCGTCGTATATCCTTGTGCCACTGCGTTGAAATCTAATGTCATATTAGGATTTTCTTTTATGACTTTAGCATTTTCAATTTTAATCTTACGATAATCAACGAGTTGTTTTAAAGAGTCGACTATTTTTGGTGTCATCTCCACTCCTTCCTTAAAGTGGAATCCCCATGCCTGGACGAGAGGCCCGACAGTCGGGTCAAAGTAGCCGTCAGAGAGTTCAGCAGCTCTCATCGCATAGTTGAAGTTGTCGATGAAAATCTGATTCAAAACGACAGTCGTGTCATTACGATTCACTCTTCTTAAAATGGAGTTCTCATCCCATAAAGAAAGCGTGCTTTCTATCTCTTCAAAAATAGAATCGAACTCACGACTGAAGTCGCGGTTTTGTTCATCAAAATATGTTATTGAATAATAAGAACCTTGCGTAGTTCCCAAAAACTGTTGTTTCTTAACATTTTGGCATGCTGTCATAAAACAGCAAACTATGATTATGTATATTATTTTTTTCATCAATTGTTAAAACTTAATCTCTCTTATCAACAATCCCGCATATAAATTCTTTCCGTTAATGACTCTAAATGTCGTTGCGCCAAGATCTGAATTATACGCGCCAGCTTCCAATGCCATATAGCGGTTGTCCCATATCTTATCCTCTACAGGTACTATCTCACCGACTTTCTTATATTTCATCGTTCCGTCTGTACGTTCCACTCTTTCAAGCACTTCGTATCTAGATTTCATCGAAACACCATCCTTCATTCCTATCTTCGCCATGACGTAACCATTATCATCCACTTCATAAATAGGTTCTTTTATTTTAAACTCTTCATAATTCTGCTGCAACTTCACCACGCATTCGTCCAATGTACGATAGACAATAATCTTGATGAGCTGCGACAAATCATAACAACCAGCCATGACTGTCTTTCCACACACAACCTCTTGAGTTCCAACATAAGTCAACTGATAATCAGCGCTTTCCCAAGCATTGAATTTATCTTTATCATAACAATATTCATCGAGATAGTAATTCTCATAAAAATAATCATTATCGTTATCGTCCCATTTTAACCTATAAAGATGCGTCTGTATTTTAACTCTGAAGCCTTCAAAATCATCGACAATATCCGCTGTGGTTTTCGACAATGCATCAAGCTGATATCCAAGATCTTGATACGCTTGTTCACCTGTTGATTCCGCCATTATATTAAAAACTGTATTCAAGAAATCACCCCAAACGCTTAATTTTCTGGCAGCATTTCTGTTCCTCTCACCTTTGTCAATATAAATAATATCATGAATAAGCACAAATGTGTTACCTATCAAATCGGCACCAGAATCCATCAATACCGCCTTACCTCGCTTTGTCAGCTCCGATGTCTCAATTTGTTCCGTTGTAGCGCCTTGCAGACCTCTCATATAAATAAGATTCATATCACAATAACCCGTCTCAACATCCCTACAGAACCACTTAGCAACCAAATCGTTAGCAATATCTGTATTCCTTATGTATTTATCCAACTTGTTGAATTTAGCATATTTCTTGCCTTTTGTAAGCAAAACATCCATTTGCAAAGAATGATCGTTAAACTTATCACTCCGCGGTCTATTGTAGTATGTATCAAGAATTTCTTCCGCATATCTCTGATCATTATGATAAAGCAAAATGTTATGCCACGAACTTCTGTGATATGCGACATCAATATCTGAAACTCTTTTCTTATTAGACAAGTTTATCTGCTGAATAGTATCCTGCGAAAAACTAGTCAAAGTCAGAAGCAATAATATCAATGTCAATATTTTTTTCATAATCTTAATCAGAATAGATAATTTAACGGCTTAATCACATTATTATCAACAAGATACTTTCTCAAATCATCTTTATTAACAGATATTCCTATACTAATCTTATAATATTTCGAGCCCTGCATTTTAGTTATTGTCTTCGAACTATTAATGACAGAATTTATGTAATTGAGATAAAGTTTCTGTTCGAAGAAATAATTCAAAGCTTCCTCATTACCATCAATGCGGGTATCGTTTGTCATCAGAGCAGGCTGTTTCATTGAACCATTTCCAGAAGGAATGCCACTGTATATCACACAATGTACTGCATCTTTTTTCAAGCCATCAAGATATATCCTTTCATCAGTGGTTCTGAAATAATCTGTTACCTTGATAAGATATGTGCCATCCGTTCCGACACCTAATGCCTCCACCTCATAATGTCTGACTTCAGATGCCATCTTCTTTGACGAAAAACATGATGTTAAAGTCAAGGGAATTAAGATGATAAAACAAAATAGCAGTTTTCTCATAATATCATTTTTATAGATACAAAGTTAAATTTAATATTCAAATAGTCAAACAAAAAAAGTGCTTCAAGAAAAAATCTCGAAACACTTTTTATGCTATTAGCTAGACGCATCAAAACATATCTTTATTCTTCATTGTGTTTTGACACGTCTCTACCATTGTCTTTATTTTTCCTACAGCTTCCGTCGCCTTTGCCGCCGCATGTGCATTTGGCGTCTGGGTCGAGGGAGTGAGCGCACTTGCGTTCAAACTGTCCGTCTTTTTTCACTAACATCTTAATTCCTATGCCGGCGAAAACTACCACCATGATGATGAGTGCCGGAACCAAGATAAGAAGGAATGTGCTCATAATCTTATTCTGCTATGATGAGATAATAGTTTTTCTTTCCTTTTTGAACGAGAATATATTTGTCGTTGAGCAAGTCTTCTTTGCCGATGACTTTTGTATCAGCGACTTTTTCTTTGTTGATAGCCACGCCATTGCCTTGTAACATCTTACGAGCTTCACCTTTTGAAGGGAACACCGCTGTCTGTGTAAGGAATTCGATGATTGGCATTCCAGCTTCGATGTCAGCCTTAGCGACATTAGCTTGAGGCACGCCTTCGAAGATGCTCAACAAAGTAGCTTCGTCGAATTTATGAAGAGCTTCTGAAGTACCTTTACCGAAGAGGATTTGTGTTGCTTCTTCTGCCATTTCGAGGTCTTCTTTTGAGTGAACGATGATAGTAAGTTCACGAGCGAGAGTGCGTTGAAGTTCACGGAGATGTGGTTCAGCGGCATGACGTTCGATGAGAGCGTCGATTTCTTCTTTGCTTAATAATGTGAAGATCTTGATATATTTAGCAGCGTCGTCGTCGGAGCAGTTCATCCAGAATTGATAGAATGCGTAAGGTGATGTCTTAGCAGGGTCGAGCCAGATGTTGCCTTTTTCTGTCTTGCCGAATTTGCCACCGTCGGCTTTAGTGATGAGCGGACATGTAAGAGCATAAGCTGTCTCTTCTGCGCCGAGTTTACGACGGATCAACTCAGTACCTGTTGTGATGTTGCCCCATTGGTCAGAGCCGCCGAGCTGAAGCTTACAATTTTTATTTTGGTATAAATACAAGAAGTCGTAACCTTGAACGAGTTGGTAGCTGAATTCTGTGAAAGACATACCGTCGCCTTCGCCGTTGAAACGTTTCTTCACGCTATCTTTCGCCATCATATAGTTGACGGTGATGTGCTTGCCGATGTCGCGGATAAAATGAAGGAATGAATAATTTTTCATCCAGTCGTAGTTGTTGACGAGTTCAGCCTTGTTAGGAGCGTCGCTTTCGAAATCTAAGAACTTAGCGAGTTGTTTCTTGATGCAAGCTTGGTTGTGGTTCAATATCTCGTCGTTGAGCAAGTTACGTTCTGCAGATTTTCCTGAAGGGTCGCCAATCATACCTGTTGCGCCACCGAGAAGAGCGAGAGGCTTGTGACCTGCGTGTTGAAGATGACGAAGCATCATGATGCCGCAGAGGTGACCTATATGAAGAGAGTCGGCTGTAGGGTCAATGCCGAGATATGCTGTTGTCAATTCCTTATTCAGTTGTTCTTCAGTGCCCGGAGTCATGCTGTGAAGCATACCGCGCCAACGTAATTCTTCTACGAAATTTTTATTCATCGATGTAAAATTTTAATTCTTGTTAGAGATGCAAAGATAAGAAAAAGACTAAAGACAACAAGTTTTTTTTTGAGGGGAGAAAAGGGACCTGAGGATGCTAAGTTTCTTAGTTCCTCAATTCCTCAATTCCTTAGGTCCCTTAATTCCTTTTCATTCTGCTTGGAGTGCCAGACGGAATCCGATGCCGTAGCTAACTCCAGCATAATTGAAGAAGTTTCTAACTGTCATTCTACAATATGTAGCAGTACTGAGACAACAACCGCCACGAACGATATAGTCTGTGCCAGAAACAGCTCCTGTAGGATTAATTTGTGGAGCGCTTGTATAATCACTGAACAAATCGCCACACCATTCCATCACATTACCACACATATCATAAATTCCCAATTCATTAGGAAGTTTGTTCTTCACTTCACGAGTCTGTTTGCCATCAGCAGAATACCAAGCGACGTCGTTGATGTCATCACTGCCGCTAAATCTATATCCTTGTGATTCATTGCCTCCTTTTGCTGCAAATTCCCATTCTGCTTCTGTAGGGAATCTGAACTTCATACCTGTTAAATTGTTTAGCTTTTTTATAAAATCCTGACAGCTATACCATGTAACTTGTTCAACAGGTTTCAAAGCGCCGACGAAATGACTTGGATTGGAACCCATAACAGCTTGCCAAAGTTCTTGTGTTACTTCTGTCTCACCAATATAATAATCAGAGAGAGTAACCAAATGCACCGGACCTTCTCTATCCCAAGCTTCGCTATCATAGTTAGGCTGGCTTGGATCTGCATTCTGCGCACCCATCTCAAAAAGACCATTCTCCACAAACTTCATTGTAAAAGACACTCCGTTTACAGTTATTATAGTATCTCTTGACACAGTCTCTTCTTCGTCGTCTTCGTCTTCGTTTTCTTCTATCAAAGTTACGAAACTCTTTTCTTCTCCGTATGCGACGCCAACACTATTGACAGCGTATGCTCTGACGTAATAAGTCTTCTGAGAAATCAAGTCGCTGAGTTCTGAAGTGAATGTTCCGATTCCTGTTCCGTCGTTGGTTTTATCATTATCTATCGTAGGATTTTGTATCGTATCCCAGCAAACGCCTCTTGAGGTCACTTCCGCGCCGCCGTCATTAACGACTTCGTAATTAACTTTCGCTGTATTGACAGCAACATCTGTCACTTCTTGTGTAACAACAGTTGGGATTTCCGCTTCAGGTTTACATCCAACAAAAAACAAACTCAATAAAATAATTGCAAAATAAAATCTTTTCATAATAATAAAATTTAAGAGTGCAAAGATAATAATTATCAGCATATTGCCAAGAATTTTTTAGATATAAACAACGAGTAGCAAACAACAGAAATTGTAAAACTAAATTATGTATATTTGTGCAGGAAATAACAAGTATTATCAACAGCTCAGAGCCCGTAGCTCACAACTCAGAGCATAAATAAAAAATCATGATTTTCATCACAGGCTGCACTGGATTAGTAGGATCACATTTGGTAGCAACATTAATTTGTAAACAACAGTTAGAATCTGAGTCAATAAGTCTATCTGTCAATAAGTCTATAAGTTCTGAGTCAGAGTCAATAGTCAGAGTCAAATTGTTATGTCGTAAAAACAGTGATTTGTCGTTGTTGAATGATGTGTTGAGGCGATATGGTTTTAATGAAATGCCAGACAACATCGAGTTTGTTTATGGCGATGTTTTAGACTATGACATTATTGAATCTGCTATGAAAGATGTCGATGAGGTTTATCACTGTGCTGCTGTCGTTTCCTTCGACCCAAGCGACAAAGGCAGTCTGATGCGTGTCAATGTGGAAGGAACGAAAAACATGGTCAATGCAGCTTTACATTGCGGCGTCAAAAAATTCTGTCACGTCAGTTCCATCGCGGCTCTTGGACGTTCGCTTGAAGGCGAGCCTATCAATGAAGAATCGCCATGGTCGCAGTCGAAGAACAACAGCGTCTACTCCATTTCGAAGCACGAGGCAGAGATGGAAGTGTGGCGCGGCATCGCCGAAGGTCTCAACGCGACTATAGTAAACCCGTCACTTATACTCGGGGCTGGCAGATGGGATTCCAGCAGTTGCGAACTATTCAACACCATCGCCAAAGGATTTCCGTTCTACACGACAGGCGTCAACGGATTCGTCGACGTGAAAGACGTGGCTCGCGCCATGATAATGCTGATGCAAAACAACAAATTCGGACAGCGATACTGTCTCAACGGAGCTCTTATCTCCTACGAATATCTTTTCAATCTGATGGCACAAAACTTCAACGTCAAGGCGCCTCACATAAAAGTCGGCAAGACTCTCAGCGAAATAGCATGGCGCATATTCTGGCTCATCGGTAAAATCCAAGGCAAGAAACCTCTCATCACAAAAGAGACCGCCCGCACCGCTACAAGGAAATATTCTTATTCTTCAGAAAAGATAATCAAGGAATTAGGTTTTGAGTTCACTCCTATCGAAGAAAGCATAAAAGAGATATGCAGTATTTATAAAACTCAGAAATTAAACACGTCGGAAAAATAAAGCATGATATTAAAAAACCTCAGAAATTCAACACTTCTGAGGTTTTGTTTTAAAAATCATAAACTTTTATTCAACGTCATCACTTTCGGATTTCGCTTTCTTCATATCTTTATATTTTCCATCGAAAATCTCGAACTTAACAAAGCGACAATCCAAAGAACCGTTATATACTTCTATCTTCTTAGACGGTTTCAATCCGATAAGTTTCAGCACTTCTTTATTGCTACTTATCACCCATGCCTCATAACCTTTGAAGTTGTGTTTAAGAGCATTGCCGATCCCTTTATATAAATTAACAATGTCATTTTCTTCAAGACGTTCACCATAAGGTGGATTTATGAGCAAGATACCAGGACCTTCCGGTGGCGTCATCTCAAACATATCTTGTTGACTCAAATTGATGTCGTGTGACAAGTGTGCGCCTTTGATATTCGACATCGCGATTTGAACTGCTTTAGCGGAATGGTCGGAAGCCATGATTTCATAGTCGAAGTCACGGATTTCTTCATCAGCGGCGTTTCTTATTTCTTTCCAAAGTTTTTCATCGAAGTCGTGCCATTTCATGAAGCCGTAGTTTTCTCTGAAATAACCTGCTGGGATATTCATCGCTGCCATAGCTGCCTCGATAGGAATTGTCGCTGAACCGCACATGCAGTCGACGAAATTCTTGTCGTAGTTCCAGCCAGTGAGTTTGATGAGACCAGCGGCGAGCACTTCATTCATAGGAGCTTTATCGACAGCTTTACGATAGCCTCTCTTATGCAACGAGTCGCCTGAGCTGTCGAAAGAAAGTGTCACTTTCTCATTATCGATATGAATGTTAATTCTCAAATCTGGATTTTCTGTATCTACAGAAGGACGTGCACCGAATTTATTACGGAACTCATCAGCGATAGCATCTTTTACCTTAAGTGCTGCATATTGAGAATGTGTGAAATAATTGCCGCTAACAACAGCATCAATAGCGAAAGTCTCTTCAATGCCGAAAATCTCGTGCCACTTAATCTCAAAAATCTTCTTATATAACATCAACTCGTTGCGAGCGACGAAAGTCTGTATCGGCTTCAAAATTCTCAATGCTGTACGAAGACAGTAATTTGCCTTATACATCAAAGCTTTATCTGCGTCAAAACTGACAGCGCGATATAAAATATTGATATTTTCTGCACCTAAGGCTTTCAATTCTTCTGCAAGAATTTCTTCAAAGCCAGGCAATGTTTTTGCTACTAAAGTAAAAGTATTTTCCACTAGTTATTATTTTTTGCAAAAGTAAGTTTTTTTCCGAGTTTATGAGATTATGAATTTCTGATTTTTTTAACTTTGTAGAAAGTGTATTTTATGACAATAGAAGAAGCTCAGAAAATCGTCGACGAATGGATCAAGACTCACGGCGTACGTTACTTTAACGAACTAACCAATATGACTTTACTAACTGAAGAAGTAGGCGAACTAGCCCGCATCGTCGCTCGTACTTATGGAGAACAATCGTTCAAGAATTCAGACAAAGAATATAATATGGCAGATGAAATGGCTGATATTCTTTGGGTCTTGATATGCCTCGCAAATCAAACCGGCATCAATCTTACCGAAGCTTTTAAGAAAAATATCGAAAAGAAAACAAATCGCGATAAGGACAGACATATCAATAATGAGAAGTTAGGAGTTAGGAATTAGGAGTTAGGAATGAAGAATTCTAAATACATATTAGTAATATTATTATTCCTCTTATGTCAGAGTCTGTGTCAGAGTCAAAGTTCGGAGTTTAAAGTTCAGGGGACTGTCGTTGACACTTTCACCAACGAGCGTCTAGCATTCGTAAACATCATCATCAACGAGACCGGAACTCTTGGCACGACGACAGATATTGACGGCAAATTTTCCATTTCATCAAAAGAAAAAATCAACGCACTGACGTTTTCCTTCGTAGGTTATGAAAAGAAACATGTCGCGGTTGATAATGAAAGTGAAATATTGATTGAACTGAAACCGCAGAATATTCAACTATCAGAAATCGTCATCGACGGGAATAACAATCCTGCTAACAGAATCATCGACAGCGTCTATAAATATCGCGACGACAATAATCCCCAAAATTTAGATTCTTATTACTACAAGATGTACGACAATATGATTTTCACCATTGACACTTCTTGGGCGAAAACATATGACGAAATAGACGACAGACTAAAAAGCAACGACTTGCTTGCTATGGAAACTGTCTCCGAACAATATTTCCTTAAACCTAATAAGAACAAGAAAAACATCCTCGCAAATAAAGTCTCAGGATTTGAAAACCCGGTCTTCATCTACCTTTTGGAAAGCATACAAAGCATCGGATTCTACGACGACTTAATAAACATTGACAACAAAAAATGTGTCAATCCTATCAGC
>JAZLAL010000010.1:0-4709 GCA_045613185.1 Bacteroidales bacterium
GCTTCAACTACTGCAGGTTCACCAAGTTGAACTTCAATGTCATAAGTAATTGGAACACATTGTTCTTTGCAACTTTGACCAGTGGTAACACCAGATACTGTTGCTACGCCGTCTAATAATTTAACTTTTTGTGTGAAAATAGCTTCTTTTTCAAAGAAATGTTCGTCGATTTCAAAAACGTCGCTAAAATGAACTATAGCTTTTGGTTCTTCAACGCCACCGATGCGTTCAATGCCGAGAGTGTCGATGAATTCGAAATAGAGAGGCATTGGTCCGCCAAATGGAGTGTGTTGTGAATAAAGATGCCAACCATCTTCGATTTCTGCTTTGAATACGATGTTGTATTCATTCTTGTTTAATTTCTCTGTTTCTACTGTCCATTGTACTGGCTCTAAAATCTGAGCTTTAGCGATAAATGGAACCATCAAAACCAAGAAAGTAAAGAGTTTAAAAAACTTTTTCATGATTTTTTGTTGATTTATTATAATAAATTTAATTAAATTTTCTCTACAAAAAAGTGCGCAAATTTAAGAAAAAAAGTTTAACTCTCTAAATCACACTGAAAAATTACTTTAGTAGAGTCAAGAATTTTAACCTTATCGTTAATTCTATAACCAACGACCCATAAAATCAGACCATTAGCATCTTCCATAACCCACACCTTACGTTTCTGATATTCAGAGAATCCCAAGTCGTTGAAAAAGTCGCTCAGCAATTTGGAACCTTTCATTCCCAAAGGTTTAAACTTATCGCCTTTTTTCCAATGACGCAGCTTCAAAGGAAACGCAATCTTATCCATATCAAACTGCGCCGCCACCTTGGGGTCTTTTATCAGTTGAAAACTCTCATCTTTGTTATAAGAATTTAGTCGCAAAGTCGCAGAGTCACAGAGTCGCAAAGTCGCAGAGTCGCAAAGCAGCAGAGTCACAGAGTCATTCTTTGAGTCTTTGAGTCTTTGTGTCTTTGTGTCTTCAAAACTTTGCGTCTTTATAAGTATTACCTCCTCCTCTCCTTCCTTTTCTTCAAAAATCTCAATCTTATCTTTTTGTACGGATGCATTTAATCGTGTCCCTACGGATTGCCACATAGAACCAGACTTTCCGTTTCTCATCGCTTCGAACATCGACTCTGACTGATCGAAATTAAATCCAAATCCTCTCACCCATTCGAAAAGCAGCTGTCGGCCGTTTTCATTTTCTAAAAAATGTTTAACATCGATGCTTCTGCAATTGCCGTCGACATGTTCTATCAAGGCGAATTTATCTTCGAGCAGACTTCTATACAAATCATTTTCCGAAGATAGACAGTCGATGGAGAAGTTCAGGCTCTGACGAGCGTTGTTTTTCATCTCGTCAAAAATCGGAATTATATTATGACGAATCTTATTTCTGAGATAAATAGTTTCTTGGTTAGTATAATCTTCCACCCATTGAATGCCGTTTTCTTTTGCGAAAGCCTCGATTTCATTTCTGTTAGACCAAAGCAAAGGACGGATGTAGAAATCGTTTTGCGGTTTCATTCCTTTGAGACCTTTGATGCCAGAACCTCGCAAGAAGTTGATAAAGAACGTCTCAATCTGGTCGTCGCCATGATGAGCGAGAGCCACCTTATCGAAATTGTGAATTTCCTTTAACTCTTTAAACCAAGCGTAACGCAGTTCTCGCGCCGCCATCTCGATAGAGAGAGAATTCTCTTTGGCGTAAGCCTCCGTATCGAAATGTTTTATATAAATAGGTATGTTATTTTCCTCTGCGAATTTTGTCACAAAACGCTCATCACGGTCTGAATCGTCGCCACGCAGATGGAAGTTACAATGAGCGAAAGCTAGTTGGCTATTGGCTGTTTCTGTGGACGTATTCGATACGTCCCTACAGATTATGGACAATGACTGTTGTCCGTTGTCCGTTGTCTGTTGACTTAAAATCAAAAGTTTCGCCAGCACCATAGAGTCGACGCCGCCGCTGAGTGCCAGCAGGACTCTGTCATCTTTACTGATGAGATTATGTTTCTCGACAAAACTCTTAAATTCTTTTAACATAAAATTTTATTTACTCATAAAATAAACAATGAGAAAACCGATACTCAAGCCGATTGCTCCGCAGAGGAAATAAATCAATAACTTAGTTGGAGTGAGACCTTCTTCCAGGACCTCGTCGATTTTCTTCTTCACCACATCGCCTACTCTTATGCTTTCATATTCTTCAGGAAGAGAAAACTCAGCTTCTTCAAAAACCAAATCACAATCTTTGACAGGCTGCGGTCTTTTTTCAAAATTATAATCTAAAGCGTAATTATCTTCAAGGATGAATCTTACTGCTGTTGGCGCTTCGACAGGCTCAGCGACCGATTCTTTGTGACTCAGTGTCTCTGCGTCTTTGCGACTACAGAAAACCATCGCACGTTTTCCTTCGTTTTGTTTCAACAAAACTTCTGTATCGTCAATGGTGATATAGGCTGTTGGCTGTTTACCATTGACCATTGACCATTGACTGTTGGCCATTGACGCTTCGACAGGCTCAGCGACCAGACCTTGTTGTCTTGTTGTCTTGGTGTCTTGGCGACTTATATTCTCAAAATAAAGAACTAACAATGAAACTGCCATCGAGCTTAAATCCTCGTGAAGCTGGATTATGATGTCGCCATCAGCGAGTTGATAAATCTTGAACTCCACATCATGAGCGAAAGAGTTAGGATATAATTTTATCCAGTCTTTTAATAACTCTTTGACATCTTTAGCCGTGAGCTGTGAGCTGTGAGCTGTGAGCGCTTCGACAGGCTCAACGACCAAGCCTTGGTGACTCTGTGACTCTGTGACTCTGTGACTTATCCTAATATAATCCATACGTTACTTCTTCTGGTTTTTATTTCTTCTTTTATCAACAGAAAAACCGAAGCCGCCGATTTTCTCTCCTATTGAATAATATTTTCCGTGTGAGTAAGTGATGAGGTCGGCTTGGTTGAGTTGGAACTGACCTGTGCTAGGGTCGTAGAATTTTGTATCGCCGTTGACAGCAACGACATTAGCGATGAACATATCATGCGAGCCGAGTTCCTTCACTTCCACTACCTGACATTCTATATTGAGTGGCGACTCCGCAATGAGAGGCGCCTTTACGACTTGTCCCTGCTCCGCTGTAAGATGCATCTCCTTGAATTTGTTATAGTCGCGGCCCGAGCGCACTCCGCACCAGTCGGTAGCGCGAGCCAGCTCTTCAGTCGTCACGTTGATGACGAACTCTTTAGTACGCGATATTATCTCATGCGAGTGACGTTCTTTACGGATTGAGACGTAGCACATAGGAGGATTGGTACAGATGGTGCCAGTCCATGCTGCAGTCATGATATTATAGTTTTCGGGACTATCGCCGCAGCTCACCATCACAGCAGGCAACGGATAAATCATAGTACCCGGTTTGAATGACATCTTCATATTTTTTATTTTTTGCAAAAATAAAAAAAAGACAACAAGACAACAAGACAATAAGACAACAAGTTTTTTTTAAAACTATAAACTATAAACTATAAACTATAAACTATAAACTATAAACTATAAACTATGAACTATGAACTATGAACACAGACACTGACCGATAACTTTTAACTTTTAATTATGAATTATGCATTATGCATTATGAATTAAATTATGGCGTTCCGGCTATCGCCGTCGGGCTTTCCGCTATATCTTTGCTCGCTTCATTTTCGTCTCGCTCAAAAAATCCCGTTCCCAATTCTCGTCCCCGTCCCCGAACCTCGTTCCCGCTCGCAAAGGATGCCGCTCCAATCCCTAACGCATTGGAAGCTACTAACACCTAGTCGCTCACACAAAAATTAGAAAGTTGCACATCCGTGCACCTCTACGCCTTGCCACTTGCGACATCCATATCTTGAAAGGCTCTGCTTTAGGTGAAGGTATTGACTGAATGAGACGAAACAACTGCTCTGTATCGGCGACATCCGTCAGTCGCATCTTGCCATCAACAGCTTGCATTTTGAAAGCGTGACAATCTGTCACGGTTTGATTACCTTCTTCTTTTAGACGTTGTTTTAGTTTTCTCCAGTACGCTTGTGGATCTGCGGTTATTTGGCAAGTTAACGGGAATGAGCTTTTGAACTAAGGCTTTTAAACTAAGAACTAAGAACCTTGGTGACTTGGTGTCTTGGTGTCTTGGCGACTTAAAAAAAATCTCAAAATTTCTCATACCCTCAGTTCCTCATACCCTTAATTCCTAATTCCCGAAACCTCTCGCAAAGACGCAGAGAACGCAAAGAAATTATTTACTGCTCAGAGCTCACGGCTCAAAGCTCGTGGCTAAAAAGCTCCTAACTCCTAATTCCTAACTAAAACTTGTTGTCTTGTAGTCTTGTTGACTTGTTGTCTTTCACAAAAAATCATATCGTCAGCAAACATTTTTGCGATTTTTTTATTAAATTTGCGGATAGTTATTTAATAAACTTAAGCAATAAAAATTAGACCAATGACCAAGATTTCTATTCGATTTTACAATGACCATGAGGTCAGAGCCCTTTGGGACAAAGATAATTCAAAATGGTGGTTTTCAGCACTAGACATTATAGGTGCAATCAATAATCAAGATGATTATCAAAAGAACCGCAACTATTGGAAATATCTGAAAACTAAATTAAAAAAAGAAAGTAACGAACTGGTTAGTCTCACTAACCAGTTGAAGTTAGTCGCACCTGACGGCAAA
>JAZLAL010000011.1:0-4818 GCA_045613185.1 Bacteroidales bacterium
TTACGAAAAGGGTTTACAATACGCATACCGCGATAGAAGAAACAAAAAACGTGATTTCCGCTCATTATGGATTATCCGTATCAATGCCGCAGCACATGAATACGGCATGACATACAGCACATTCATGGGTAAACTTCACGCAGCTAACATCGACCTTAATCGTAAGGTTTTAGCCGACTTAGCTTTGAATAATCCAGAAGCATTTAAAGCAATCGTCGAAAAAATAAAGTAATAATCACTAAATGAGTGTAAAAGGAGCCGCTGTGAAGCGGCTTTTTTTGTTTATAAAAGAATATTCTTTCTCTTTTTTACCGCAAAAACTTTCATTGTTTACGCTATTTATCCGAGGCGGCAGTCTGACTTTTTTTGAGACGCCACAGGGAGTGGAGTCTCTACAGCCAAGTCAGCTCCGTAGGAGCGACAGACAATAGGCAGGTATGGAGCACAAAGTGCGGAATGCCTGCAAAAATGAATTACCCAAAAATCAAAGTGCTGTAGGCACGACAGAGATGGTTCCTGTCGTGCCTACAGCACTTTTTATATCATACCGGTCATAAATGCAGGGGTTCCGTGCTACGCACTCCACCGCCTGCCTATATTCTGTCGTCACTACGTGACTTTTAAGTTGAAAACGGAAAGTTGAAAACTGAAAATTAAAATTAACTTTCCACTTTCAGTTTTCAACTCCGGGTGCGTTAGGGATTGGAGCGGCATCCTTTGCGAGCGTTTCGGGAACGAGTTTCGGGGACGGGAACGAGGTCACTGAGCTTGTCGAAGTGCCGAGGTCTGATTTTGAGAAGCGAGATGAAAACTTAGCGAGCAAAGATATAGCGGAAAGCCCGACGGCGATAGCCGGAACGCCCAAAAGAAAGGCTAATGACTAATGGCTAAGGATTTAAGGATTTAAGGATTTGAGGAAGATGTGTCAACAATACCTTTGAAAATAAAAGAATGTTGATGCGTCTTGATAAATTAGGAATTGAGGAGGCGTCTTTTAAATTGAAAATTTGCTATGAGCAGTGAGCTATGAGTTGTGAGCAGTTATGCCCAAAGCTCACGGCTCATTGCTCATCGCAAAAAAAATGAAAATTAGCTGTCAGCAATCAGCAATCAGAGTTCAAAGTCAAAAGTCAGTGTCAAAAAAAATCATTTTCCTCTTGACATATAAAAAATAATATATATCTTTGTAGTGTACTAGTTAACTAATACAGTGGATAGTTAATAGTTAATAGTAGTTGTAAGTTAAGTAGGGTATAGCTGAAAAGTGTATTGGGCTAGATAAACTATCTACTTAAAACTTTCCACTACAAAACTACACTACACTCTAAACTCTAAACTATTAACCATGAACTATTAACTTTAAACCTTAAAACAATGATAACAATAAACAAGCTCGATTTCAGCTACAAGAATGTGGCGGTCTTCAAAAACATCAGCCTTGAATTTAAAGAAGGCAACGTCTATGGTCTTCTCGGTGAAAATGGCGTGGGAAAGACAACGCTACTGAAAATCATCAGCGGACTTCAATTTCCAAATAACGGAACTTGTATGGTAGATGATTTCATCCCTTCAGAAAGAAATCCTTATTTCTTGCAGAATATATTTTACCTTCCGGAAGAAGTCATAACAGAAGATACGACGCCGGAAAAATTCATCAAGAAAATAGGTGTGTTTTATCCTCGCTACGACCATTCTTATTTCTTAAATCTGATGAAAGAATTGGAAGTCGATGCCAATAAGAAATTCAATGCGATGTCGTACGGACAGAAGAAGAAATCATTGTTAGCATGTGCGTTGTCGCTTCGTACTGATTATCTTCTTCTTGATGAGCCGACAAACGGACTCGACATCCCGTCAAAGGCTCTTTTCAGAAAAGTGATTCTGCAACATAGTACGGATGCAAGTGCGGACGCGATTAATCGCGTCCCTACAATAATAATTTCCACACATCAGGTGAAGGACGTGGAAAATCTCATCGACCCAATAGTGATTTTAGACCAAGACGAGGTTCTTCTTAATGCGACATTTGAAGAGATTTCTCAACGACTTTATTTTGAATATGGTGCAGAGAAATCAGATGAGGCTCTCTATTCTGAAATGATGCCTGGCGGTTACATCAACGTGCTTCCAAATACTTTTAACATGGAAAGCAAAGTCAATGTGGAGGCACTGTTTAATGCTGTGAGATGTAATAAGAAGAAGATTAGAGAGATATTTGCTTTGAGCAATGAGCAATGAGCAGTGAGCTACGGGCAAAGGCTCAAAGCTCAAAGCTCGAGGTTCAAAGCAAAAATAAATTATAAACTTAAAAATAAACATTATGAACAATACATTTGATATAAAAAGATTCGGTAATGTCGTGAGACGCGACGGAATGAGTTATTTCAAGAATTTCGGCTGGACCTTGGTGGTATTGTGGTCGATACCTGTCATTTTCTGGATAATGACATACGTTTCTGATGGAGTGTATACTAGTCGCGATATATTGATTTCACTGCTGATGTGGCTGTCGTTGATTATTGTTCCATCAAGACTTTACAAAAATGTTAACGATTCTAGAAAAGGGATGTTATATGCAATGACGCCTGCGTCTTCATTGGAGAAATTCCTCAGCATGTTCCTATATTGCGTACTTGTTACACCTATTATATATATGCTTGGCGCAATAGCTATTGATACTATTCTTGCATTAAAACCAGGAACTAATCCTTACGATGGATTCATCTTTAAAGATTTTAAGGGACTGTTATTACCTGACTTGGTTCATGTTGGTGATGATGAAATGAATAGACAGTTTGCTGAACATATATTAGACAAAAATCGAATTTTAATAAATATAATTCAGTTTCTATGTGTCTCTTCCATATTTATGTTTACGAATATGATTTTCAAAAAACGTAAGCTCAGCAAGACAATCGGAATACTTACTCTTGTTGGAATAATCTTGATTATTTTGACAGTTGTGTTTTCTGTAAATATTGATTATGAATTCTTGGAAGATTATACAGAAGATGAACTTGTGGATTATATGATTAGAGTTTATGACTGTGTGTTGCATTTCATATTATGTACAGCAGCAACATTATCAATTATATTCCTTTATCTCACTTATCGTAAAATCAAAAGACAAACTTATTGATTATGGAATTCAAGTCGCACCAGCCTATATATCTGCAAATATATTTTCACATTTGCGAGATGATATTGAATGATAAGTTTAAGATAGGCGATAAGATAATGTCTGTGAGGGAGATGGCGATAGAAGTGGGAGTGAATCCTAACACCGTGATGCGTTCGTATGAACTGCTTCAGAATAAGAATATCATCATCAACCAAAGAGGTATCGGTTTCAACGTAAGTGAAAATGCCAAAGAAATAATTCTTGAAGAACAGAAGAAGCAATTCATTGAAGAGGAACTTCCAGAGATAATTAAGAAAATCAAGATGTTTGGAATTTCGATTGAAGACATTTTGAAGAATTCATAATTCATAATGCATAATTCATAATTATGTAGAGATGTTTCAACGTTTCCTAAATGTAAATACATGTTGAAGCGTCTAATTAAGAATAATATAGAGACGTGTCGATGACACAATAAAAATTAACAATATGTATAACTCTTTAAAAAATACGACTATGAAAAAACTAATCTTATTATTTACAGTAGCATTGATGATGCAATCATGTTCTGTGACAGTAGAAATTCCAGCACGTAATGATAATAGTCTGACATCTGAGCAGAGAAGTGATATTTATTGGACTTCTGATACAACTTCATTAATCGGTTTAACTAATGACGGTCGCATCTATGCCGTTAATCCAAATCAGATGAAAGATTTACTTGTTGCTAAAGAAAAAACTCTCGTTTATAGATGGTCGTCGTATGAAATGGAAAACGTTATTCCAATATATTTTGTACAATCATATTGCGATGAAAATAATATCGAATTATATGTAATTACAAACGAATATACAGCAGCTTTTGCCGAAATAGATAATGTTAAGAATCCGATATTTTCAATGAATATTGATGATTGTATGATAAATGTTGAAAATAAATTGGAAGATAAATTTTACAAAGAACTTTTTGGCAATAAATACAAGAAAAATAATTATTTCTATTACTTTGAGAATGGTGAATTTGTAAGAACAGAAGATGAAATGCTGAATGAGAAGTGGAAAAAGAAATGGACTGATATTGAAAAATAACAAAGATAAAATCATGATTAATTCTTAAAACTTTTATATATAACTAATTGAAACCAATATGAATAAAAAGGTATATAACAACATGTTATTATTCCCTCATGCGTTTTATACCATCATATAAATAAAAAAGGGAATGTCAATCAAAACTTACTACTATGAAACGAATCTTTACATTATTACTAAGCATTTTAGCTATGACGTCTTTTGCGCAGAATGAAACTAAAGAACTGAAAGGTCGTCTCATCGACGATGAAAAAAATCCTGTTCAATTCGCAAACGTCTCTCTAAAGATGGCTGACAACGATAGTATCATAGCTGGTACTTCTTCCGATGAAAACGGTAACTTCATATTAAATGTTGAAGACGGTAAATACATTCTTATGACTTCCGCTGTCGGTTACGAACGTCTTTCGATATATTGCCGTCCTGCCGACCTCGGAGAATTGAAGATGCCTCGTACCTCTGAAATGTTGGATGCGGTTACGATAGAAGGATCTCGCATTGAAGAAACACCACTGCATTATGTGGTGCTTCCAGATCCGACAGAGGCAGAGAGTTCTGGAAGAGGGTTGAACTTCCTTAATATGCAGCAACTCCCGGGATTGGAA
>JAZLAL010000012.1:0-8228 GCA_045613185.1 Bacteroidales bacterium
GGGTGAAGCTACAGAAGTCGGTATGTACTTAGCAATGAGCCGTCAAGCTGACCGCGAAGGTTATCCAGAAATCGCTGAAGCTTTCAAACGTTACGCTTGGGAAGAAGCTGAACACTGCGCAAAATTCGCTGAATTGTTAGGCGACGTTGTTTGGGACACAAAGACTAACCTTGAAAAACGTATGCAAGCAGAATGCGGCGCATGTGAAGACAAAATGCGTATCGCTCGCATCGCTAAAGAACGCAACCTTGATGCTATTCACGACACAGTTCACGAAATGGCAAAAGACGAAGCTCGTCATGGCAAAGGCTTTGAAGGTTTGTTCAACAGATACTTCAAGAAATAATTAACAATTGACAATTAAAAAAGCGACTCAACGAGTCGCTTTTTTATTGATATTAAATAATAGCTTCTTTGATTCTGACCAACTTCTCGATTAAAGGTTCGACTAAATCGAGGCGCAGCATATTGGCGCCGTCTGATTTTGCCATCGTTGGATTAGGATGTGTCTCAATGAACAATCCGTCTGCTCCTACTGCGATGGCGGCTTTGGATATCAATTCGATGAGTTCTGGCTTGCCTCCAGTGACACCAGATGTTTGGTTTGGCTGCTGCAAGGAATGTGTCGCGTCCATGACAACAGGAACGTCGCATTGCTTCATGTCGTAGATGTTTCTGTAATCGACGACTAAGTCCTGGTAGCCGAAGAAGTTGCCGCGTTCTGTGAGCATCACTGCATTATTCCCCGACTGCTTCACTTTCTCAGCAGCGAAACGCATCGATTCTCCAGACAAGAATTGTCCTTTTTTGATATTGACGATTTTACCTGTCTTTGCAGCTGCTATCAGAAGGTCTGTCTGTCTGCATAAAAATGCTGGTATCTGTAAGATATCGACATCATAATCTGCTGCCATTTGCGCTTCTTCAACAGCATGAATGTCAGTGACAACAGGAATGTTGAATTGTTCTCTGATACCTTTGAGAACGTTGAGAGCCTTCTCATCTCCTATTCCCATGAAAGAATCCAAACGAGAGCGATTTGCCTTACGATACGAACCTTTGAATACATAAGGTATATCGTATGACTTGCAAATGGCGTTCAGCTTTTCCGCAATCTTAAATGGCGATTCTTCGTCTTCAATGACGCATGGTCCTGCCAAAAGGAAGAATCTGTTCTTTTTAAGATCTTTAAGGAATGGGAAATGAGAGAGTTCCATAATTATTTGTTATAATGTTTTAACAATTCAGCGAATGCTATCTTGAACCAAGGTGTGTAGTCCTGAGGATTTTTCTCCATGTCTAAACGTATGTTTTCCATGGTGTCGTATTTCCATGATTCCACTTCCTCTTTGTTGATGACAGGTATGTCGTCTGTTGTTCCGACAAAGACATGGTCGATTTCGTGTTCCATAAGTCCTTGTGTAACATCAGCTTTATATGTAAAATGGAAAATTTCTTCAAGTTTACATTGCATTCCCATCTCTTCTTGCAAGCGGCGTGTAGTTGCCTGTTCGAGAGTCTCTTCATGACGTGGATGAGAACAGCATGTGTTGGTCCATAATCCTGGAGTGTGGTATTTTGAGAAAGCTCTTTGTTGGAGCAGCATCTCTCCTTTTGTATTGAAAATAAATATCGAAAAAGCACGATGCAATTCTGCTTTTACATGAGCTTCCATCTTCTCCATCAATCCGATAGGATTGTCGTTAGCATCGACGAGTACTACGTATTCTTGCATGATATTTTTATTTTGCTACGAGCCACGAGCTGTGAGCTGTGAGTTTTGCTCAATGCTCAATGCTCATAGCTCAATGCTATTAAACATTAAATCTGATATTCAAAATGTCGCCGTCTTGGACGATGTAATTTTTACCTTCGACGCGGAACTTGCCAGCTTCTTTCACTGCTGCTTCAGAACCATATTTCAAGAAGTCTTCTGTGCTCATGACTTCAGCTCTGATGAAACCACGTTGTAAGTCTGAGTGAATAACGCCAGCTGCTACAGGAGCTGTGTCGCCGATGTGGATTGTCCAAGCGCGTGTTTCGTCGGTACCAGTTGTGAAGAATGACTGTAACTTAAGTGTCTGATAAGCATAACGTACGAGTTTGTTGACACCTGGTTCTGTGAGACCTGCGTCTTCCATGAACATTGCTTTGTCTTCGTCGTCGAGTTCAGCGATTTCTGATTCCAACTTGCCAGCGATGATGATCATCTCGTCACCTTCTTTCAATGATGCCTTGACAGCTTCTGAATATTTGTTTCCCGTAAGAGCTGAGGCGTCATCGACGTTACATACATACATGATAGGTTTTGCTGTAAGTAATTGAATATCTTGGATATATTTCTTGTCTTCTTCTGCTACTTTTGCATCGCGGGCATTCTGCATGTTTTCAAGAGCTTCTTTATAGACTGTCAATACTTCGTAAGCTTTCTTGTTGTCTTTCTCGCCGTTTTTCATAAGTTTTTCAACACGTTGTAACTTACGAGTCACAAGGTCGAGGTCGCGTACTTGAAGTTCGAGGTCGACGAGTTCCATGTCGCGGACTGGGTCGACAGAGCCTTCGCTATGAGGAACGTTTTCTTCGTCGAAGCAACGAAGTACATGAATGAGAGCGTCCATGGTTTGAACTTCAGCAAGTAATTTGTTACCAACGCCTTCTCCACCTTTTGTCAATCCTGGAAGGTCGACGATTTCAACTGTCGCAGGAACGATTCTTTTTGAATGAGAGATGTTGTCGATGAGTTTGAGACGTTCGTCACGGACTTCACACATACCGATGTTTGTCTTTGTAGCGAAACCGCCTATCTCAGCTTTAGTATTTGAAATACAATTAAATATAGTTGTCTTACCTGTATTGGTCAAACCAATGATACCACAATTCAATGCCATAATAATTTATTTTTTTAATCTTGCAAAGATAATAAAAGTCAACGGACTACGGACAACGGACAACAGAATTTTTTTAAATTAAGAATGATTGTAGAGACGTTTCAATGTTTCCTAAAAACGAACACACATTGAAGCGTCTAACAGATTAGAAATTAAGGTGTATTTTCTGTAAAAATAATTGATTTTTGATTTTTTTGTTTTTATAAAAAATAGTATCTTTACAATCGTAAATAAAACCAAATAATTTTTGATGTTATGGAAAATACACAGATGATAGCAGAATATGGCCTTCCTTTGGAAGTTGAACTTAGCACACAGATTTACAATGCTTTGCAAGGCAATGTAGTTGAAGAGATTATTAAAATGGCGAAGATTCCATTTTCTGACAATTATTATCGTAGTATGCTCGAAGGTCACAGCTTCAAAGTTGAAGAAGGCACTCTTTCTCGCTACTACAAAATCTTCAATGAGATTAAAGAAGCTTTGCAGTTCACAGAACCCGTCGATTTCTATATCACCGGCGATCCTTCTGTCAATGCTTTCGCCATCGCTTCTCAGGAAGAAGGTGAACCTAATATCATCAACGTCAACTCTTCTCTCATCCAGCTTATGAGTGACGATGAACTTCGTTTCGTTATAGGTCACGAAATGGGCCACTTGATAAATAAAAACGCCACTTTGGTTAAACTCATCAACTTCGTATTTCCTCATGGTGCTCCAGTTCCAATCACTTTACAATATAAGATAAGGTTGTGGCAACAGCTTTCAGAACTCGTTGCCGACCGTTTCGGTTATATGGCGATGCCTAATTTGAACGTCTGCATCTCTGCATTCTTTAAGATGTCATCAGGATTGGATTTCAACAAGATGGATATGAAAGTCGAGGCATTCTTGGAAGATAACAAGAAACGTCTAGAATATTTCCGTAACGATAAAGGAATCAACTTCGCGACACACCCAATCAATCCTATCAGAGTCGAGGCTTTGAACCAATTTTCAAAAAGTGTGTTCTTTAAAGAAAATGGTAAAAGCAAAGATGAATTGGAGAATGGCATGAACGACCTCATCGACATATTATTAAAGGTAAGAAATTCTGAATTGGATTCTAATATGGCAAACTTCATCGCAACAGCAGGTATAATTATTGCCAATAGCGACAATCAGATAACAGAAGACGAAATGGAAATGATTCTCAGTGAGTTGTCGGTATTAGAAATATTCCCTAAGAGTTTCCTTGATGAAATAGTAAAAGAAGATATTGTTAAGATATTTAAAGATTCTATCAAGAAATTGATGGAGATAAATCCAGAGACACGCGAAGGTATGTTGCGTTATCTGATGTCAATTGCATTGTCAGACAAAGACATAAGCGTCAACGAAGTGGAATTGATATTCAATATCGCAGCTGCAGAACTAGGCTACTCACCTGTTGAGACAGCACGTATTTTCTCACAGATGATTCAGATTGACTTTACACCTAGCATGAATGCGCTTTGTTAGCTATGGGTAATGAGCTATGGGTTGTGAGCAGTGCCTATATTCAAAGTTGCCAGCTCTTAGTTCTTAGTTCTTGGTTCTTAGTTCTTAGTTCAAAGATATGATTGATTTTAAAGATATTACATTAGAAGACAAAGAGATAATAACATCTTATATTTTCCCGAACGATTGCTGCAATTGTGAGTTGTCGTTTGCGAATCATGTGTCGTGGCGTTTTCAGTATCAGACGAAATATGCCGTTGTCGATGATTTCTTAGTGCTTAAATATCTCAGCGAAGGAAATGAGATTTTCATGATGCCTATAGGCAAAGGCAATGCAGACCATATCGTCGAGAAGCTGATAAAGGAGTCTGAACTATTAGGCATTCCTTTTGTGATGCACGCCGCCTGTCATTTCGTGGAAAACCAGCTCAGCGATGAGATGAGAGAAAAATTCAACCTCATGCCTAACCGCGATTTCTTTGACTATGTGTATCTTAGAGAAGACCTTGCAACATTGAAAGGAAATAAGTTCCAGCAGAAGAGGAATCATGTCAACAGATTTATGAAGACTTACCCTAACTGGGAATATAAGTCAGCCACGCCGGAACTCATCAAATTATGCATAGAAAAAGAAAACGAATGGTATAAATCCAATGAGGATTACAGACATCAAAACATTGATAGCGAACGACAAGCGTTGTTATATGCTATGAATCACGCTGAAGAAATAGGAGTCAAAGGCGGAGTTTTGTTTGTAGATAATAATGTCGTTGCTTTCACTTTCGGCTTTCCTATCAATCACAAGACTTTCGGAATTCATTTTGAAAAAGCCGACATCAGATATACGGGAGCTTTCACTATGATTAACAATATGTTTGCGAAAGACATTCCGGAAGAATTCGTATATGTTAATCGTGAAGAAGACCTCGGCATTGAAGGACTGCGAAAAGCCAAGATGTCGTATAATCCTGAGTTTCTGATTACCAAAGGACTTTTGACAATTAGGAATGATTAAAGACGCAGAGACACAGAGACTCAAAGTCACAAAGAGAAAAAACATTGCGACTCTGCGACTTTGTGTCTTTGCGACTTAAATAAATTTGAGAAAATAAAAATACAATACAATACAATACAATACAATACAATGAACATTACAGTATATCATATTTCTTCAGCAGAAATAAAGAAACCTTCCGTTGATGTCAACGGTGAAAATCTTGGTTTTGGAAAGGGTTTTTATCTGACAAACTCAAAAATAGAAGCTGAAGCATTGGCAAGAAAAACGGCAGACAAAAACGTTATAAGCGTATATGAGTTTAATTACTTCAAAACCAAAAACGTAGGATATCGTTTTAACGAGTTTGAAACTTACAATTCAGAATGGCTTAATTTCGTCGTCGATTGTCGCAAAGGAAAAGATGTTGCCGCCGACTACGACATCGTCATCGCTGGCGCAATCTATGATGAAATCGCTGATATTGTTAACGATTATGAAAAAAACATCATCACTGCGGAAGAAGCCGTCGAACAATTAAGATATAAAGACGTGAAATTCCAGATTTGCATCTTGAACCAGGAAATAATAGATTTCAATTTGGAATTTATGGAACTATTGACCGTTGGCTATTGACCGTTGACTATTAACCATTAACCATTAACTATTAACATTTTATGGATAATAATATAAAGAATCAGACCAAAGCACTTTGGGATAAATGCTTCAGCGAGGAAGACCAACGATTCGTTGATTTTTATTTTGAGAAACGATACAACGAGCAAGACAACATTCATATTGAAAAAGACGGCAAGGTGGTCTCTGCGATGCAGCTCATCTCCTACCCTTTTTCTTATTATGGAAAGACAATAGGCTGCTCCTATCTCTCAGGCTGCTGCACCGACCCAGAATATCGCTCCCAAGGATTGATGAACGATTTAATTATCAAAGCATTAAATCAAGCTAAAAATAACGGTGCCTGTTTCGCAGCATTGATACCGGCATCAGAAAGCCTCTTCAACTATTACGAAGGAACCAACTTCATCTCCACTTTCGACTATTCAAAGATTAAAATAAACAAAAGTCAACAGTCAACAGCCAACGGTCAACAGTTGGTTTCAGGATGTCAGATTGTAAGTTACAGAGTCGAAGAGTCTCAAAGTCTCAAAGATGAATCTGAAATTGATTTTTATCAGGTTTATGAATATTTCAATACAAAGATGAGAAGCCGTAATTGCTGCATTCAACATGATGAATACGACTTTGGCGTTATCTTAAAAGATTTGGAATTATTTGACAATCATCTTCTTGTCGCCAAATATGGAGAAGATATTTGTGGATTAGCATTCTGTTATTTGAGAAACGACGAGATTTTCATCAAAGACGTATTTGCTGAGTCAACTGCCATATTCACCGATTTGATAACAGCAGCGGCTAATATCTTCGAGAACGAGACTATCAACATCATCATTCCTCCTGTTCCAGGACAAAAGACACATAAACTTGGCATGGCGAGAATCATCGATGCCGAGACAATGCTTCGCATCTATGCCATGACACATCCAAAGATGAAGATTGAAATTTCTATCGTTGACCCTATTCTGACACAGAACAACGGAACATATTATATCAACAACGGTGAACTCGACAAGAAAAACTCTATTGGCGCCAATGTCGTTGATATTGAACAACTAACACAAGCATTGTTCGGATATAACATCGAAAACCTACCAGAGAAACTGCAGGCGTTCAACAAACAAGCAACCTTTATGAGCCTGATGTTAGATTAATTAGGAATTAGGAGTTAGGAATGTTATAAACAACTCCTAATTCCTAACTCCTAATTGATTAAGCTTTAAGCCATTCGTATTTAATCAAGCTATAGATTGGGACGAATGGAAGTAAAATAGGTGTTTTCTTAATATATTTTTGGAATTCAGGGTCGTTGCCGTAAGTGACAGCTTGTCTTAATTCAAGACGGCGAGCGCCGCTGAACATCACATAAACGATTCCGATATAACCGATTGCAGCTACAATCCATTGCCATGCAGAGCAAGAAGCGCCGATTCTAACGTAATCATAAAAAAAGGCAGAACAACATTAACCTATCTTTACAACAGAAATTTCAAACAATTGTTCAAGAAAAACGTAAAATAATTTCTCTTCGCAAAGATTGTAAAAAATATCTTTATCTAGTAATTAAATAGAATATTTTTTATTCTTGAAAACATATTTGTTTTGGGGTTAAGGCGCAAAGTCACAAAGACGCAGAGTCTTAAAGTTTCTTTGCGTCTCTGCGACTCTGTGTCTTTAATTTCTTAATGCTATTTCTCCGAGGCGGCAGGGATTGACGGCTTTGGTAAAGACGCAAAGTCACAAAGACTCAGAGTCTTAAAGTTTCTTTGCGTCTCTGGGTCTCTGCGACTCTGTGTCTCATAATTTCTTAACGCTATTTCTCCAAGGCGGCAGGAGTTACTGCCAAAAACAACGATTTGATTAAAACCTAAAGTCTTCTTACTTGTGGTCTTGTTGACTTACTCCTTTATCTCTTTTTGTTGTTTTGCTTCAATCGTTTTAATACTTTCTGCTGTTGGCAAGTCTTCTGGCATAGTACCTCCGAGATCTTCAATGGTCTGCCGGACTTTCTTTCCCACATCATAATGTGTTTGATTTGCTTTTGCCTTACCTTTTATATTCTCTCTCCTTAATTTTTCTTCCGTCTGAGTAGTACGAAATAGATTCGCCGCCAATTCTGTGCTTCCCATGTGGTCTAGTATCTTTTGGTTTTTCTTCAAGCCTTTACGAAAGTGTATTTCCTTTGCGCCGAGGCCGCCGTATAATCCTTTATATCCATAATTCTGAAATAC
>JAZLAL010000013.1:0-5308 GCA_045613185.1 Bacteroidales bacterium
ACGTTCTATCAGACGATGTACCATCAAGTCGGGATAACGACGGATTGGCGAGGTGAAATGAGTGTAATATTGGAATGCAAGTCCGTAGTGACCGATGTTAGTTGTGCTGTAGACCGCCTTCGCCATCGTCCTGATTGCCACCGACTCCACGAGGTTTTTCTCGCCTTTGCCATCAACGGCTTCGAACAAGGCGTTGTATGATTTGACGAGTTTTTCACGCGAACTGATGTTCATAGAATAACCCAGTTTTGAAACAAGTTGGATGAAGTTGTATAATTTCTCAGGATTAGGTTCGTCGTGGATACGGAACACGAAGGTATAATCTTTGAATCTACTGTCAGGTTTTGCAATAGTCTCTGCTATTGTCTTGTTTGCCAGAAGCATAAAGTCTTCGATGAGCATATTGGCTTCTTTCTGCACCTTGACGTAAGTGTCGATTGGTTTTCCATTTTCATCCAAGATGAATTTCACTTCTTCAGAATGGAAATTGATGCAGCCTTCTTTCATTCTCTTAGCTCTTAACTTAGTTGCCAAGTCGTTGAGCGTCATGAGTTCTTTTTTGTTGTCACCGTCTGCGCCTTCTATCATTTCCTGTACTTCTTCGTATGCATAGCGGCGATTAGATTTTATGACAGTCTTGCCAATCCAAGTATTTACGATGTCGGCATTTTCATTGAGTTCGAACACTGTAGAGAAAGCGAGTTTCTCTTCGTCAGGACGCAAGGAACAGACCATGTTACATAATTTCTCAGGCAACATAGGAATCGTTCTGTCGACGAGATAAACTGATGTTCCTCTGTCTTGCGCTTCGACATCTATTGCAGAACCAGGTTGCACGTAATGCGACACGTCAGCGATATGCACGCCGACTTCATAATTTCCGTTATCTAAATATCTTAATGAAAGAGCGTCGTCGAAGTCTTTTGCGTCGTGAGGGTCTATGGTGACGGTAAATATGTCACGGAAGTCGCGGCGTTTCTTTATCTCAGATGCAGGAATCTTATCAGAGATGGCTTTGGCTTCTTTTTCAACGGCTTTAGGGAACTCGAGAGGATATTCGTATTCTGCGAGGATTGATTGCATCTCGACGTTGTTTTCGCCTGGATTACCGAGCACTTTGACAATCTCACCAAACGGATTTTTGGCGTTGTCGGGCCATTCTGTGAGATGCACGATGACTTTCTGTCCGTCTTTAGCTCCTTTGTAGCTTCCCTTAGGAATGAAGATGCTGAGCGGCATAGAAGAGCGGTCAGGCACCACGAAAGCGAATCCGTGAGAGAGGCTGAAGATACCGACGAAATCGGTCTTGGCGCGTTCGATGATTTCAATAATCTCGCCTTCGTTTTTCTTGCTCTTACGTTTAGGGAACATCGCCACTTTGACCTTGTCGCCGTGCAACGCCTTGCCTGTATTGTTAGCAGCGACGAAGATGTCTTCGCCTTCTTCGTCAGGAATGACGTACGCCTTGCCTGTGTTTTTCATGTCGACAGTGCCTATGACGACTTGCTGCTTAGGACCGAATTCGTGTATGCAGTCAGGGTGCAGCAGGTAGCGATAAGGCTTGTCTTCAATGAGTTTTCCTTCCTTATGGAGCGTGACGAGAATCTGATAGATGACGTCTTTTCCTGCGGCGTCGCGCACCGACATTATCTTTGCTATTTGTTTGTAATTCATCGGCTTGAAAGGATTCTCGCCGAAGATAGTAAGTATTGTATTTACAAAAGTGCTGAGACTGTTTTTGTTCTTTTTTCTTGACATAGTATAGTTGTTTTTAAAGTTTGGAAAAGGACTGTTGTCCGTTGTCAGTTGACTGTTGTCGGTCGTAGGCATTGCAAAAATAAAAAAAGTATCAATCATTTAACGATTGATACTTAAAAATGTTGCCCAACCAGGGTTCGAACCTGGACTTTACTGATCCAGAGTCAGTCGTGTTGCCAATTACACCATTGGGCATTTGCGGGTGCAAAGATAGTAAAAACTTTGAACTAAGAACGAAGAACCTTGAACTTTTTTTGAGATAGTCCAAGGTCCTTAGCTCTTAGTTCTTAGCTCAAGAGCCTTAGTTCATTTTTCCAAGCGCTGCTGCGCCCAAAATCGCTACGTTATTATCTGGGAGCTCAGATACTCTGACGTCGACGGAGCCTTTGTAAACGAATAACAGGTTTTCAGCGAATGACTTACGTACTGGATTCAAGAGCACGTCGCCGGCTTTGACAGGACCGCCCATCAAGAAAACAGCTTCTGGTGATGAGAAAGAACAAGCGTTTGCCATCGCCAATCCTAAGATTTTTCCTGTCTCTTCGAAGATTTGAAGTGCGAGAGGGTCGCCAGCATTAGCTGCATCGCCGACTGCCTTACTTGTGAGTTCTTCAGCAGGAATCTTTGACAATACGCCGTCGTATGAAGGGTTGTTTTCTAACATCTCGAGGGCAGTGCGACGTATGCCTGTCGCTGATGTGTAAGTCTCGAGGCAGCCTTTCAAGCCGCAGCCACATTGACGTCCGCCTGGTATCACTATGGCGTGACCTAATTCGCCAGCGCCTCCGGTAGCACCGAGGAGTAACTTACCATCCACGATGATACCTGTTCCAACGCCAGTGCCTAAGGTAAACATAATCAAATGTTTCATGCCTTTACCGCCGCCATAGACCATCTCGCCGAAGGCAGCAGCGTTAGCGTCGTTAGAGACAACGACTCTGATATCCATATATTTGCTTACGATTTCTTGTACGTTGAAGTCGCCTTTGAAGTTGAGGTTGGTAGCTCCGCTGAAAGTACAGTTGTATGTGTTGCCGTTAGGAGCGCAGATGCCGATGCCGTCAATTGCTTCGAGTTCGTTTTCCTTCATCATATCTTTGACGAGGTCAACGATATCTTTAAGATAAACCTCGATGTCGAAATATTTGTTTGTAGGGATGTTACGACGAGAAACGATAGTACCGTCTTCACGAACCAAACCGATGTCGGTGTTTGTGCCGCCAATATCGACACCAATAGAATATGTATGTGCCATAGTTTTATGTTTTATAATTGTCAAATTTATGTTATAGAGACGCATCAAAATCCCTCATAACTCATCAGCTCTATCAAAGTGGCGTTCATCTCGTATTGAGCTGAATATAACTCTAACATCGCGTTTTGATAGTATTCTGTCTCTGTTACGTAGTCGATGAGGTTTAACTCGCCTTTTTCAAAAGCCTTGAAAAGCAATGTCTGGCTGTCGAATTCTTGCAATGATTCAGCGAGAACTCCTATGTTGTTTTGCATCGCCTTTGCCTTTGCATAAAGGCTGCTGAGGTAATTATAAGTCATGGCTTTCTCGTTCATGAGCAATGTCTCTGCTGCTTCTGCATGGAGTTTCGCGCTCTTCACAGTGCCTTTGTTGTGCCATAATGGAAGAACCAATCCTAATGAAGGTCCGTGCTCGCCTTCGTTATGTCCTTGTGCCATCTCTGCGCCGTAGCCGACACTGAATTTAGGGAACCATTGCGCCTTGCTTAACTTGACATTTTGTTGGTCGATGGCGAGCTGCTGACGCATTTGTTCAAAGACTGGATTCACAGCTTCGACATTGGCATACCATTCATCGAAATTTTCTGGCAATGTCACGACAGCATAGTCTTCATATTGAAAATCAATGTCGTTGCCGCCGTTCATAGTCTTTAATGTCGCCATTAAATTGTTGTGATGAATGACTTCCAAATCGTAGTTGTTCTTTGTATTTGCAAGGTTCATCTTAGCTTTGTTATAATCCAAGATGTTGGTCTCGCCTATCTCCATCATCTTTTGATAAGCATTAGCAATCTTTACTGCATTGTCGTAGTTTTGTTTGTAAAGATTAAGTTTCATCTTGCAGAAAATCAATTCTGTACAGATGGCTTGTGCTTCTGCCAAGACAGATGACCTGTCAATCTCATATTGCATGTCGATGATTTGAGATGACATTTTTCTTATCTTATTCTGATGAGAATAAACTGTAGGGAAGTCGAATTCTTGAGAGATACCGAGTTCAATCTTACTGCTTTCTTCGCCGTAGCCGAATTTATAACCTGCTTCAATCTCAGGGTTTTCCACGAGAGCGTGAGCGTTATTTTCGGCTTTGCCTGCTTCCATTTGTTTGTAATGTGCCGACAAAACGGTGCTGTTGACTTCTATCGTATCCAAGATATTTTGATAAGCATATTGCGCGAAGGCGGTGTTGATGCTTAAAACTAATAATAATGTCAATATATTCTTTTTCATCGTCTTAATCATTTTGTGAAGATTGTTTTTTCGCATGAATCATTTCGTAAACGATAGGAATGACATAAACGTTGAGTAATGTCGATGTCAAAAGACCGCCGAGCACGACGACTGCCATCGGGCTTTGGATTTCGTTACCTGATTGGCTACCGTTGATAACCATAGGGATAAGTGCCAATGCTGATGTGAGTGCTGTCATGAGGATTGGGTTGAGTCGGTCTCTAGAACCGTCGATGATAGCCTGACGTAATGCCACGCCGTGTGCTGCTCCGTATTGATAACGTGAGATGAGCAAGATACCGTTACGAGTAGCGATGCCGAACAAGGTGATGAAACCGATGATGGCAGGGATACTGATTGTATTTGATGAGATGAATATCGCGAACACGCCGCCTATCAACGCTAATGGAAGGTTGATGAGCGTGATTGCTGACAATGTAACGTCTTTGAATTCGCCGTATAAGAGGAGGAATATCACGAAGATAGCGATGATTGTCATAAGAAGCAATGTTCTTGAAGCTTTCTTCGCGCTTTGGAACTGACCGCCGTATTCTACTAAATAATTTTCAGGAATATTGACGTGTTCGTTCACTCTTTGTTCTATTTCGTTGACGATGCTTACGACGTCGCGGCCTGAAGTGTTAGCTGATACGACGATCTTACGTTGTACGTTTTCGCGGCTGATGCTGTTAGGTCCGCCTACTGACACGATTTCTGCTACTTCTTCGAGAGGAATCATCGCGCCTTCTCCGTTGATAATCATAGCTGACTTGATGCCTTCTATGCTTTCTGTGTAGTTTTTGTTAAGACGTAAGACGAGGTCAAAGCTACGTTGTCCTTCATATACTTCTGATATTTTTTCGCCTGAGAAAGCGAGTTCGATGTAATGGTTGAACTCTTCCATGCTGATGCCGTAGCGAGCGAGCATATCGCGTTTAGCGCGAATCTGAAGTTCTGGTGTCTCTGTCTGTTGCTCAACGCTGACGTCGACGAGGCCATCAATTCCTTCGATTTCAGCTTTGATGTCGTTGGCTGTCATGAAGAGCTGTGTCAAGTCAGGACCGAA
>JAZLAL010000014.1:0-4119 GCA_045613185.1 Bacteroidales bacterium
ATATGTTCGCAGAGTTTGAAGACGAATATGACATCGAAGACGAAGATTATAACATCGAAGACTTTGACGATACATTCTGATTATGCTCCACGTATCTCGAGGATTTTCACGGATTTTATTTGACACAAAAAAAACGATTTAAGAAATTCTTAAATCGTTTTTTTATAGTCAATAGCCAATAGCCAACAGCCAATGGTTCATTGTCAACTGTTAATTCTTTCCGCGATTCCGTATTGTTTTTTATTTGCAGAGTTTGTCTGTATCAATTCTGCCAAGAAACCAGTCAGGAAGAACTGAGAACCTATTATCATACATATCAATGCAAGATAGAACAAAGGTCTGTCTGTCATTCCATATACTGAATTGAACAATTTTTGGAAAACGAGATAAATTCCCATTATGAAACCAGCGAGGAACAATATTGTTCCGAGACCGCCGAACAAGTGCATTGGGCGTTTGCCAAATTTAGATATGAATGAGATTGTAAGCAAATCGAGATAACCTCTTACGAATCTGTTCATGCCGAATTTTGTTGTTCCGAATTTTCTCTTTTGATGTTGAACGACTTTCTCGCCTATATTACCAAAGCCTGCTGCTTTTGCAATCACAGGAATGTAACGGTGCATTTCGCCGTAGACTTCAATATTCTTAACAACATCGTAGCGATAAGCTTTAAGTCCGCAGTTGAAGTCGTTGAGTTTTATTCCAGTCATCATTCTTGTTGTGAAATTAAAGAATTTTGAAGGAATGTTTTTCGCGAATTTTGAGTCGTAGCGTTTTTTCTTCCAGCCAGATACAAGGTCATAACCTTGATTTTTAATCATATCGAAGAGATCTGGAATTTCATCAGGGCTGTCTTGAAGGTCGGCGTCCATTGTTATGACGACATCGCCTTCAGCAATTTTAAATCCTTCGTTAAGAGCTGGAGACTTGCCATAATTTCTTCTGAAACGCAAGGCTTTGATATTAGGGTTATTCTTAGAAAGATTTTGAATTATATGCCAAGAAGCATCTGTTGAACCATCATCAACGAAGATGATTTCATAAGAGAAGTTATTTTCATCCATGACGCGTCTTATCCAAGACTCCAATTCTGGAAGAGATTCTTCTTCATTTAAAAGAGGTATAACTACAGAAATATCCATTATTCTTTTATTTTTCTTTTTGCAAAGATAGCAATTATCAGTGAGTAAATGAATGACAAAACAATATTAATAAAAAACATTGACAAAGAAACCGCAAGTGGCGACATGAGCTGCTGCAATGTTTCTGTATCAATGTTTTCAAAAAGATCTATTCTTGATTCTATTAAAAACGAATATGCTACAAAAAGGAACACACTGAATATCAGTGCTGATATAAATCCTGTTGCGAATGACATCAAGAAAGCTGCTCCGTATGAGAATTCTTTCCAGACGAATTTATGTTTGAAGAAAGCCAATGTCAGCGTTGAACCGAGCAAAGGAAGCAGATAAATTATTGAAAAGACAAATGATTGCTGCACATAGAAGAACCAGTATAATATAAAATAGAGAGCCGACGATAACAGGCTCAATATCAAGCCTGAGCATAATATTGTTGTCCAATATTGTTTTGGTGAATATGTAGGTTCTATGAGCATAAATAGATATAAAAAAAGGTAAGCTTGATATCGCACCGCTCAACCACATACCCTTGCTACCTTCCGGTCCTGGGGGATTCTGCAGGAGCTGGTCGTATAAGACTTACCCACTGCAAAAATACACTTTTTTTTGATACTGCAAACATGTTTGGAAGATTTTTTTTATAAAAAACTAAAGCCTTTAAACTAAGGCAGTTGAACTTTATTTGCTAGAAGAAAAATGCTCATAACTCATAACTCATAGCTCACAGCTCATTGCCTAACAAAAAAAAGACGCATCAACGACACATTGTTTATTGTATTTGTGTCGTGTGATACGTCTCTGCAATGGTAACAGATGCTTTTCTTATATCTGCTTCATCAAGTTAACCATTTCGATGGCTGTTGTGACAGCTTCGAAGCCTTTGTTACCAGCTTTTGAACCTGCTCTTTCAACAGCTTGTTCGATATTGTCTGTTGTGAGAACGCCGAAGATGATTGGCACGCCTGTTTGTAAACCTGCTGCAGCGATGCCTTTTGTTGTCTCGTTAGCGACCATGTCGAAGTGAGGAGTTGCACCGCGGATGACTGCGCCTAAACAGATAACTGCGTCATATTTCTTTGATTCAGCTAATTTCTTAGCTACCAATGGAATTTCGAAAGCACCTGGAACCCAAGCCAAATCGATGTCTTTTTCATCGCCGCCATGACGTTTGAAAGCGTCGACAGCACCACCTAATAATTTATTTGTAATGATTTCGTTGAAACGTCCTGCTACGATAGCAATCTTCTGACCTTCAGCAATTAATTTTCCTTCGATGATATTCATATATTTAATTTTTTAATGTTTTTATTTGCTTTGAGTTATGAGTTATGAGCCATTTGTTAGCATCTTAGCGACTCAATGTCTCAGCGTCTTGGTGACTCTTTGACATGGAGCATGTGTCCCATTTTCTTGTATTTGGTATAGAGATAGAAAGCGTCTTTTTCGTTGCATGTCATCTCTATTGGCTCACGACCTACGATTTCAATTCCGTATGCGTTCAATCCTGTTATCTTCATTGGGTTGTTTGTCATTACGGTAATCTTGCTTACTCCCAAGTCTGACAAGATAGAAGCTCCTGTTCCGTAGTCTCTCAAGTCGGCAGCGAAACCTAAAGCCAAGTTAGCTTCTACAGTATCCATGCCTTCGTCTTGTAATTTATAAGCTTTCAATTTGTTAATCAAGCCGATGCCTCTGCCTTCTTGACGGAGATAAAGTATCACGCCTCTGCCCTTTTCTTCAATTCTGCGCATTGCTTCTTGAAGTTGTTCGCCGCAGTCGCAGCGTAATGAACCGAATGCGTCGCCAGTGAGACATTCTGAATGAACGCGGCAAAGTACAGGTTCTTCGCCAGAGATGTCGCCTTTTACCAATGCAATATGATGGTCGCCAGTGACTTTATCAATATATCCGTGAGCCACGAAGTTACCGTATTTTGTTGGAAGTTCAGCTTCTGTGACTTTCTCGACTAAGGATTCTGTTCTTCTTCTGTATCTGATTAAATCAGCGATAGAAGTAATCTTTAAATTATGAGTTTCAGCGAATTGAAGAAGTTCTGTTGTTCTCATCATGGTTCCGTCTTCGCGCATGATTTCACAGCAAAGACCACATTCTTTAAGACCTGCTACTCTCATGAAATCGACTGTTGCTTCGGTGTGGCCGTTACGTTTGAAGACGCCGCCTTCACGAGCTTCGAGTGGAAACATATGACCTGGACGACGGAAGTCTTCTGCTTTAGCATCGTCTTCAACGAGTTTCATAGCAGTGATTGAACGCTCAACAGCAGAGATACCTGTCGTTGTATCGACATGGTCGATGGAAACTGTAAATGCAGTACAGTGGTTGTCGGTATTTTCTGTAACCATCTGATTGAGTTTCAACTTATGAGTAAGTTCCTTGCTCATCGGCATACAAATCAAACCTTTAGCGTATGATGCCATGAAGTTGACGTTTTCTGTCGTAGCGAATTCAGCAGCGCAGATTAAGTCGCCTTCGTTTTCTCTATCTGGGTCATCGACAACGATAATCATCTTACCGTTTCTCAAATCTTCGATAGCTTCTTCAATAGTATTGAATTTGTTTTCCATATTATATTGTGTTATTTATTTCTTTAAAATCCGTTTTCTTGCAAAAAGTCGAGGCTTATCTTTGACTCTGACTTTGGGGAAAACATTTTTTGGACATATTTTCCTATGACGTCGTTTTCGAGGTTAACTGTATCGCCTATTTTCTTTGATGTCAATGTTGTTTCACCTTGTGTGTGTTCTATTATTGAAACAGAAAACGATGCTGAGTCAACGTCTGTGACTGTCAAAGAAATTCCGTCGATTGCGATAGAGCCTTTCTTTACGATAAGTTCTAAAATTGAAGGTTCAGCAGAGAATGACATTCTTATTGCTTTGTCGTCATTATATTTCTTGATGATTGTTCCGACTCCGTCTATATGACCAGAAACGATATGACCACCGAGACGTCC
>JAZLAL010000015.1:0-4392 GCA_045613185.1 Bacteroidales bacterium
AGGATTGATGTTGACAATGGAGTGATGTATGTGTTATCTTTGATAGCGAAGAAGTTAGCTGCGCCAGCTTCGTCGATATAGCATTTTTCTTTAGCGTCGAGATAGAATTCGCAAGCGTATTTACCGCCTTGGCAAGCTTCTGTGTGAGGACGCATACTTGCTGCATAGTTACCACCGACTTTGTAAGTACCTGTTCCGAGAGGAGCTGCACGGTCATATTTACGTGTGATGACGTAAGGGTTAGCTTGGAAACCACCTTTGAAGTAAGGACCTACTGGTGTTGCAAATACTAAGAACAAATATTCGTCAGCTGGGCTAACACCAACGCGGATGCCTGTACCAATAATCAATGGACGGAGATATAATGATGCGCCACTTTCAAATGGAGGAATGAATTCAGCGTTGAGTTGAACACATTTCTTCATAGCTTCTTCGAACTTCTCGATAGGGAATTGTGGCATCATGATACCATCACATGATGATTGCAAACGTTTTGCATTTTCTTCCAAACGGAAAATACGAACTTTACCATCAACACCACGGAAAGCCTTCAAACCTTCAAAAGCTTCTTGACCATAGTGCAAACATGTTGCAGCCATGTGGATGTTGATTGTTGTTTCTGAACTGACTTCAATTTCGCCCCATTGTCCGTTTCTGTAGTAACAACGAACATTGTAATTTGTTGGATAATAACCAAATGGGAGCTTTGACCATTCAATGTTTTGCATGATATTTATTTTTTTATAAAGTTAATTACTGTAATGTTTTTCAAGTCCACGAAATTAAGCATTTTTATTCAGATAAAACGAGTTTTTTAAAATTTATTTTTCACCATGAGCTACGAGCCATAAGACGTGAGAATTTTGACACGATTTAAAAAAAACTTTAGTCTTTTGTCTTTTGTCTTTTTTATGGCGTTCCGGCAAAGCCGTCGGGCTTTCCGCTATATCTTTGCTCGCTCCATTTCCGTCTCGCTTACCAAATCCAGTCCAAAAAAATCTCGTCCCCGTTCCCGAAACTCGTTCCCGTTCCCGCTCGCAAAGGATGCCGCTCCAATCCCTAACACATCGGAGGCGATTAAAACCCAAAAATCCCAGAGTCCCAAAATTCCGTTAAAATCCAGGAATCCGTTGAGACGCCACTCCTAACTCCTAACTAATAAGGCGTTGCCTTACCCTATATTTGTTTCGCCCTTTCAGGGCTCAAGTTCAAAAGCCAATAGCCTTAGTTCAATGGCTTAAAAAACAATACCTTCTCCAAATAATGCTTCTCTATTCCGTATTGTTTCTTCAAATCTTCTATCTGTTTTAATATCGCTTCTTTATCAACTGGAGCATCGCTCTTTCTTCCGACCAACAATATATTTTTAGGAGTGTGCTCCATCTCGATGAACTCCATCACCTGTGTCTTGTAGCCGAAATATTCCATTATCAAAGCACGTATCGCATCGGTTATCATCACTGCCTGACGTTCCAAGAAAATGCCGTAACGCGTAATCGGGTCAACGATTTTAGATTTCTCCATCTCCTGACGAATCTGCTTGTGACAACATGGCGCACATATTATTAATTTAGCTCCCGACTCTATACCTTTTATAATAGCATCGTCGGTGGCAGTGTTGCAAGCGTGAAGAGCGATGAGGACATCTAAAGTCGCAGAGTCGCAGAGTCGCAGAGTCAGCCATACTTTGTGTCTTTGTGTCTCTGAGTCTTTGCGTCATATAATCTTCTATACTGCTTTCAACGAATCTGAAGTCTTTTAAATTAGACTCTTTTATTATCTCATTGATTTTCACAACCAAGTCTGGGCGTATCTCCACGCCTTCCATCTCAATGTCGTATTTGCATCTTTGGGTAAGATATTCATACAAAGCGAAAGTTAGATAGCCCTTCCCTGCTCCCATGTCGGCGATGCGTATCTTGCCATCGAACTTCACATTTTTCATCACGCCGTCAACAATCTCGACGTATTTGCAAATCTGCTTGAATTTGTGCTGCATATCAGCAGTGACTTTGCCTTCGCGAGTTGTCAAGCCAAGTTTAAACCACCAAGGATTGTCGGTATTAATCAGACGATTCTTTACTTTATCATGCTGAACGTTCTGCTCACGTTGTTCCTTAACAGCCTTCGTCATCACTGTCGCTTTACCTTTTTTACTAATAAGAAGCGTGACATCTTCTGTCAAAGTAAACAATGAAGCATTGAGAAACACTTCATTAAGAAGATTTATGATTATCTCAAAAGACTGCTCAGCGTCATAGTTTTTGGTCTCGTCTCTTCTTTCGTAACGATATGTGAAAGAAAACATCTTCTCGTTTTTCAAGATGATAGGCTTGACGTAGACGTTATTCAAATCGGCTCTTGGCTCTTGACTCTTGGCTCTTGGTTTCGACAACGTCAATTTAACGAAACTGCCATCATTTAATGATGATTGTAATTTATTTATGAATTTTTGCATATTCTTTATTTTATGTCAACGGACAATCGACTTTAGTCTTTTGCCTTTAGTCATTCGACTTTTCATTTTGCAAACATAGTAAAAAACCTCGCTAGTTTATTTATTATAAAAAATCTTTTTCATATCTTTGCAAAAGAACTTTAAAACTAATTTTTATGCCTAAGATTTACGAATATTTTGGGTTCATATTCTATTTTTATTCAAACGAACATGAACCAATACATGTACATGTTTCCCTTGGAGACAGAGAGAGCATTTTTGATTTGATTATGTCAAATGGTGGGTGACATTTTTTGTATTAAAACAAACTATAAAATGTACCGTTATTACTAAAAAAATATAAAACGAATTTCATTATGAAAAATCTTCAAATTCTTAATGCCGTCATTGCAGGAGACTTAGTAGTTCGTTTATATTTCAACGATGACACCATTCAGATTGTCGACATTGGAGATTTTATACGTCGTCACCCTCATCCTCAGTATAACAAATATCTTGATCCTAATTTATTTAGCTGTTTCAAAATTGAAAACGGCAATATTGTATGGGGCAAAGACTGGGATTTAATTTTCCCTATCGAACAACTTCATAAAGGAGAGATATTGTGACACTATGACAATCACTCAATAAGGATATTTTAGTCGAAAGTGCATTTAAAAAGATTATGCAAAAGACGCAACAAAATTCTTATTTTCAAACGAATTCTGATATGTCTCTACTTTTCTTCTAGGACAGGACGAACGCTTTGACCAAGAACGCGATAACTTCCATCCATACGCTGAACATCACTATAAAAATACAACATAAAAGCACCATAATGATTGGTTTCAAGAGGCGAAGAACTCCAGTATTGGCCTATATATCCATCGCTGAAAAGCAATGACCCGTCACGAACCCCAGCAGCAGGCAAATAAATACTATTACCGTTTACCTTAGATGTCACCTTATAACCATTAACTCCGTTTTGCGTCACCCAACTCCATGTACAGTTATCCAATAATTCTTCTTGTTCTACTTTTGTCGGCATTCTCCAGTCACCGCCCCAGTTGGCTGTAGCGGCATCATATTGTGGCATAAGATTACCCACGCTATCTATATATTCTTGTGATTGCAACTCCGACACACTAAGTCCGTAGATAGGGCAGTTAGATGAATTGTACTCTGATTTTGTAGTTGTCTCGCCCCAAGCAAAATATAGTCCATAGCCTTCTGGCGATTTCGCTCCAATATTACGAGTAGCCCATTTAACACTTAAACCAAGGTCAACATATTCGTGACCTTCATGTCTTCCATCGCCACCATCTGGCTTACACGACACCATAATCATACAAAGCGTCATAATTAAATAGATTTTCTTCATAATTGTAAATTTTTAATACTACAAATATGAGAAAAATTATCAATTGAAATTATAAGTTCAGTAAAAAATTCTCTGTCGCTCCTACGGAGCTTTGATGACAGTCCGGTCTGTCATTCACAGGGGTTCCGCGCTACGCGCTCCACCGCCTGCCTATGGTCTGTCGTCCCTGACGGGACTAATTTTGAATAAAATCGCTCCGTGATATTTTTTGAGGTCAATTATGGCGTGATATTTTAATCTCTCAATTGTGGATTTAAGATTTTATGTTAAAAATTTCAAAAAACACATACGGTTGAAATGAATTTTATATCTTTGCAATGAGAACTAAAAAGCACCGTAGGTGCGATAGAATTTAGGCAGGCGATGTAGTGCGTAGCACGGAATCCCTGTAAAAGAGAACCCAGTAAAAATCAAAGCGCTGTAGGCGCGACAGAAAAAAACCAAAATTATGGCAAACACATTCACAAGCATCAATGTTCACATTATATTCCATGTCAAAAGTACGGGAATTAAAATATTAAGCAAAGATTTAGAAAAAACCTTTGCTTATATTGGAGGAATAATAAATGGAATC
>JAZLAL010000016.1:0-9824 GCA_045613185.1 Bacteroidales bacterium
TAGCGCGGATCAAATCGTCGCATAATTGTTCGAACTTAGCACGTGTGAGTTTGCGAACCAAGTGTTTAGGTCCTGTTGCTGTTGCTGTGATATATGGTAAGTTGATTTCTGTTTCTGTTGATGATGACAACTCGATCTTAGCTTTTTCAGCAGCTTCTTTAAGACGTTGTAATGACATAGGATCTTTTCTGAGGTCCATGTTTTCGTCGCGCATGAATTCTTCTGCGAGCCAGTTGATGATTTTGCCGTCGAAGTCGTCGCCACCGAGGTGAGTGTCGCCGTTTGTTGATTTAACTTCGAAAACGCCGTCGCCGAGTTCGAGGATTGAGATATCGAATGTACCACCACCGAGGTCGAATACCGCTACCTTAACGTCGTTTTTCTTCTTGTCGAGACCGTAAGCCAAAGCTGCTGCTGTTGGTTCGTTGATGATACGGCGTACTGTGAGACCTGCTATTTCGCCTGCTTCTTTTGTAGCTTGACGTTGAGCGTCGTTGAAATATGCTGGAACTGTGATGACAGCTTCTGTCACTGTTTGGCCTAAATAGTCTTCAGCTGTTTTCTTCATTTTTTGAAGAACCATTGCTGAGATTTCTTGTGGAGTGTATAATTTACCGTCAATGTCAATACGTGGAGTATTGTTTGGTCCTTTTACAACTTGATAAGGTACGCGGCCGATTTCATTGACCATCTTGTCGTATGTTTCACCCATGAAACGTTTGATAGAATAGATAGTCTTTAATGGGTTTGTGATAGCTTGACGTTTTGCTGGTTCGCCGACTTTACGTTCGCCGTTGTCTGTAAATGCTACCACTGATGGAGTTGTGCGGTGACCTTCGCTGTTAGGGATAACTACTGGTTCGTTACCTTCCATAACTGCAACACATGAGTTTGTTGTACCTAAGTCAATACCAATAATTTTTGACATAATTTGTTTCTCCTATTTTTATGTTTATTTAATTGTTTGCTTTTTTATTCGCTGACATAATCTGACAGCGATGCTATTTTGTCAATCATTATGCCAAACACTTTTTCATGTCACATTGTTTGCCACAAAAAACAAAAAAGCCACTAAAATAGTGACTTTCATTAAGTTATTTTTTTACTTATCTTTAAACGTCCAATATGACACAAAGAAATTTTAATGACAAAACGACAGCAGAATTTTAAAGTCGACAGACAACGGTCAACAGACAACAGACTTTGGGTATGCGATGCCTGAGTTTATTCAATGCTTGCAGTCCAAGGTTCAATAGCCAAAAGCCTTAGTTCTTAGTTCAATAATTCCCCACCACTTTCTTAAATCCCCATTCTGGATAGTCGCGGACAAGTGTATTTACCGTCAGATAATTGACTTCGACTTTATGGATACAAACTGAACGTGACGAGAATATTCCGAGTCCGTTTTCTATGTTAGTATATTCTGGAGTATCCATAATCGCACTTCCTGAGTTTTGTATTAATATATAATTGTACAACTCATCACCAGTTGATGTTATTACAATTTCAAAACAATCTACAAAACGCTGCGTGTATGTCGATGTATTATTTGCTATGTTTGCATCGGCTGCAAGCTTTGTATAGAAGCTATTAGGAGTGTAGTTTACAAACATATTCAACGTACTGCTATTGTACATTTCCACTCCAGTTCCTGATCCCATATACCATCTCATTTTATGATATGTAGTATCGGTCTGTCCAGGATCTATCTGTTTGTAATGGAAATAACCCACCACTTCATAATAAGCGGCCAACTGATTGAATGTATTTGAACGCCACTCTATTTTATTCGTATTAGGCAATTCGAAACTTATGTTATTCATAGGCTTCTTGACCGTCGCCCCACATATTGTCTTCACCTTAGAAGTTATGACTTCACCATCATTACGAGTTATAACCAATTGATATTCCTGATTTTCCAACAATTTTTCAGCAGTATAATAAAGCACTTGATTCACCCCACTATAAAACAATCCTTCTGGATCATATGGTTTAAACACTGATGTTGTATCTAATGTCACAGTTCTGACGGCAGCTGGAGTAGAAGCAAATTTCCCAATCAACTTAACATCAAGTTTATAGTCATAATTGTTTGCGGAATAATTTGGAGCCAGTTCAACGGCACTGCCTGTAAATGATTTTGTTATCTTCAAATAATTAGTATCCGCTTCAACATCAAGATAGCCATAAACGACTGTCACTTCTTTTCCGTCTTCAGAAAATATACTAAAGCTGTCATCACATGAATTCAAAACAAATACAGAAAAAATTATAGTCAGAAATATTGTCAGTTTTCTCATCGTAAAAATAAGTTTTAAATATAGGCAAAGATACTAATTTTTTATATACTTTTGTTGCATCAAAACAGAAGAAATGTATTTATCGCATAACGTATCTTTAGTAACGACTCACGTTCTTCAAAACATGAAGAACAATGGTGAAAAAATTGCCATGTTGACAGCATACGACTACTCAATGGCAAAGATTTTAGATGAATCAAATATTGACATTATATTGGTTGGCGACAGTGCTTCCAACGTGATGGCTGGTTACAAGACCACATTGCCTATCACTTTGAACGAAATGATTTACCATGCTTCATCAGTATGTCGCGCCGTGAAACGTTCTTTCGTTGTTGTCGACTTGCCTTTCGGAACATACCAAGGCAACTCTAAAGAAGCTTTGAACTCAGCAATTCGTATCATGAAGGAATCTGGAGCTAACGCTGTCAAGATGGAAGGCGGACGCGAGATTTTAGAATCCGTAGAACGTATCATCAGCGCTGGCATTCCAGTGATGGGTCACCTCGGCCTTATGCCACAAAGCATCAACAAATTCGGCACTTATATCGTTCGTGCTAAAGAAGATGAAGAAGCACAACGTCTTCGCGAAGATGCACTTTTATTACAAGAAAAAGGCTGCTTCAGCATCGTTTTGGAAAAGATTCCTGCAGCTCTTGCAACAGAAGTGACACAGTCGTTGAGAATTCCTACTATCGGCATCGGCGCAGGTTCCGGTACCGACGGACAGGTTCTCGTTTTACACGACATGCTCGGCATCAGCAACGACTTCTCTCCTCGTTTCTTGAGAAGATATAACAACCTTTACGATGGAATAAAAAATTCTGTCCAAGCTTATATCAATGATGTGAAAGACATCAACTTCCCTAACGAAAACGAGCAATATTAATATGAGAAAACCATTAGAAGAACGTATATTGTTTGAAGACAATCATCTCCTTGTCGTGAATAAGTTGCCTTCCGAGATAGTCCAAGGCGACAAGACTGGCGATGTTTGTCTTCTCGATGACGTGAAATCTTATATAAAAGAAGCTTACAACAAACCTGGCAACGTATTCGCCGGTCTGGTTCATCGCATCGACCGTCCTGTCAGCGGCGCTGTCATTTTTGCCAAGACAAGCAAGGCTTTAAGCCGCATGACAATAAAAGTCAAAGAACGCGAATTCAGCAAGACATACCTCGCCATAGTGAAGAACAAACCTCCACAAGAAGCTGGCGAGTTGTCGGATTATATGATCAAAAACGAGGCGCAAAACAAATCATATATCGTAAGTTCAAATACCAAAGGTGCAAAATTGGCACAACTCAGATATCGTGTCATCGGCACTTCAGATTCTTATTATCTCCTTGAAATTGAACTCCTCACAGGTCGCCACCATCAAATCAGAGCGCAGCTGTCACACATGGGCTGCCCTATCAAAGGCGACTTGAAATATGGTTTTCCTCGCTCAAATCCAGACGCTTCTATCAGCCTACACGCTTATAAAGTTAAATTTGAACATCCAACATTGAAAACTCCAATCGAGATAAAAGCACCTAAACCAACAGGAATGCCGTGGGATGCTTTTGAATTTTGACCATTGACCATTGACCATTGACTATTGACTGTTGACTAAACAATGGTCAAAAGTCAATAGTTAAAAAAATAACTCCTAATTCCCAACACCTAACTCCTAATTAAAAAATTCGTATCTTTGTAAGCTAATTTATTACATATGTACGCTTTATTCAAAAAAGAGATAAGTAACTTCTTAAATTCTCTCATAGGAATAATGGTGATTGTTATCTTCTTGTTAATCACTGGTTTATTCTTATGGGTTTTTCAAAGTGATTTTAATATCATGAGTTTTGGCTATGCCAATTTGGACAGCCTTTTCATCCTTGCACCTTGGGTGTTTTTATTTTTGGTTCCAGCAGTAACGATGCGTAGCTTCGCTGAGGAGAAACGTACCGGAACAATGGAGATGTTATTCACCAAGCCATTGTCGGACTGGCAGATAGTTTTGGGCAAATATTTCGCAGGCGTCGCATTAGTTGTTTTAGCTCTCATTCCGACATTGATTTATTTCTTCTCTGTCTATCGTTTAAGCCAGCCAGTCGGAAATGTGGATGTTGGCGGAGTCTGGGGCTCTTACATCGGACTTTTCTTCCTTAGCGCGACATTCGTATCAATAGGATTGTTCTGCAGCTCAATAACTAACAATCAGATACTCGCATTCTTATTATCCGTATTTTTATGCGGATTCTTATACATCGGCTTCGATATGATTTATTCGATGGCATTGTTCGGAAAAGTGGATTTATTCATACAACATCTCGGAATGTCATCGCATTACAGCTCATTGAGCCGTGGCGTCATCGACACTCGCGACATACTTTATTTCATCAGTGTGATTGTTTTATTCTTGTCATCGACAAAATTAGTTTTGTCAAGTCGTAAATGGTAAAAGGAGGAATGATGAAAAACGAACGTAAAAATCTTAAAAAGAATCAGCTTATATCATTTGGCATCACATTGATTGTCATCATTGCTATTAACATAATCGCATCGTTTGTCTATACTCGTTTCGATTTGACAAGCGAAAAACGTTACACTCTTTCAGATACTTCTAAAGAGATTTTAAAGAACCTCGACGACTATGTCTATTTCAGAGTTTATCTTGAAGGTGACTTCCCTGCAGGATTCAAGAAGTTAAGAAAAGAGACAAAAGAAATGCTCGATGAGTTCAGAGCTTACAGCAAATTCGTTGACTATGAATTTATCAATCCTTCAGAAAGCAACGACGTTGCCGAAAGAAACGAGACTTATAAGCTATTATATCAAAGCGGTCTCAATCCTACTGAAATTGCGATGCAGACCAAATCTGGCGCACAACAGTTGATTATTTGGCCTTGTGCTTTAGTAAGTTACCAAGAAAAAGAGAAGCCATTAGATTTACTTGACACCAATGTAGGTGAAAACTCAAATCAAGTTTTGAATAATTCAGCTCAAAATCTTGAATATAAACTCATCAGTTCTATTAAAGAACTTGCCCAAGAAAAGAAACCAAGCGTTGCATTCATCGAAGGACATGGCGAACTTAATGAAAATGAAGTCTATGACATCACCAGAAGCCTTCAAAAAAAATATAACGTAAAACGCATCAGTCTTAACGAGCAAGTCACATCACTCAACAACAGAACTGCTACCAAAGACAGCAACATCGTAATATCATCCAATTACGACGCTATCATCATCGCCAAACCAACAAAACCTTTCTCAGAAAAAGACAAGTTTATCATCGACCAATACGTCATGCATGGAGGTAAAATCTTATGGCTCCTCGACCCTGTCTTTGCCACAATGGACAGCCTTCAAATGTCAGAATCAACAATTGGCAACACATTGAATCTCAATCTTGATGATATGTTTTTCAAATATGGCATACGTCTTAACAACAACCTTCTCCTCGACCTTAACAGCGCTAAGATTGCATTAAGAACAGGCCAAATGGGCGGACAAGCTCAGATTGAATATTTCAACTGGTATTATTTCCCATTGCTTAACGCGGCTTCAAACAACAGCATCGTAAAGAATATCAACCCAATAAAAGCTGATTTCATCAGTTCAATAGACCCTGTGATGTCAGATTCTGATGTTCAAAAAATACCTTTATTGAAGACATCAAATTATACAAATATATCCAACGCTCCAGTTTATATCACACTTGGAATGTTACGCCAAAAGCCTGACCAACGTTTGTTTACACAAAAAAGTCAAAATGTCGCATATTTATTAAAAGGTGAATTCGAATCACTTTATGCAAACAGAATGACATCAGGCATTATGGAATCGAAAGAGATAGGATTTAAGACAAGCAGCGAACCAACATCAATGATAGTTATTGCCGATGGTGATATCATCCGCAATCAATTCCATATACCAAAAGGCTACCCACTCCCACTTGGCTTTGACCAATACACACAGATAACATACGGCAACAAAGACTTCATGGAAAACGCCATCAGTTACCTCGTTGACGGAGAAGGCCTTATCGAAATAAGATCACGCGAATTAAAAATACGACTCCTCGACATGAACAAAATCAACAATGATGCTCTCTTATGGCAAATCGTCAATGTCGTATTACCAAGTGCCATTATGGTAATATTTGGTTTTATCTTAGCGTTTATCAGAAAAAGAAAATATGCAAAATAATAAATATATGAAAAAGAATCGTTTAGCAATAATCATAACATCTATATTGATCATCGTTGCAGTTGTTCTCTTGTGGAACAATCGTTATTTGACTTCATTGCGAGGCGAAGCTTATGACTTCACCGTGCGCGATACAGCTTCAGTGACACGTCTTTTCTTCGCTGACAAAAGCGGCAATCAAGTGCTTCTCAGCAGAACTGAAGAAGGATGGAAAGTCAATGAAAAATATGATGCTCAGCCAACAATGGTTAACAATATGCTCCAAACTCTCGACAAGATGAGAATAAAAATGCCTGTATCTTTGGCATCTCACAACAATGTCATCACACGCATGGCTGGAACAAACACAAAAGTCGAGGTTTATCAAATCGTTCCTCGCATCAACTTATTCAACAAGATTAAATTATTTCCTCACGAAAAATTAACAAAAGTCTTTTATATCGGTGACGTAACACAAGATAACAGCGGCACTTACGTCCTTAAAGAAGGTGCAGATAAAGCTTATATCGTTCACCTTCACGGTTTCAGAGGCTTCATCAGCTCACGTTTCAGCGCAAATCAAGAAGACTGGCGCGACCATAAAATCATCTCTAATGACATTAGCGAAATCGCTTCTGTAAAACTCGAATTCAACAACGAGCCAGAAAACAGTTTCATCATAAATGAAAAAGGTCGTTTCACATACGAGATGAAACGCCTTCACGATGACTCTAATATCGACTTCGACACAATCCGCGTACTCAATCTCTTGACATCATTCAACGACGTTCGCTTTGAAGCATTCCTCACCGACATAACACAAGAACGCCGCGATTCTATCATCAATTCTCCTTATCAAGAAAGACTTACGCTTATCACAAAAGATGGAAAAGAAAATGTCATAAGGACATATACCATGAGAATCAACGCCTCTGCATTCGGCTTCACTGAAAACGACTGGGACGATGACCCTGACCATAAATATGCTTATGTAGAAAACAACGATGAACTCGTTATGATACAAGACTTCGCTTTCGGCAAGATACTTAGACCTGCAAAATATTACGAAAAAGGCTATATCGCGCCAAAACGCACCATCTATATCGAAGAAATAGAAGACATTCCTAGCAGTAGCCTTCCTTTTTAAGACTTTCTGAATTTACAATATACAATAAAAAGACGTCACAGCTGTGGCGTCTTTTTTTATCTTGAAATCGACACACATTAAATGTGTCACTACATTATGAAGCCGGAACTTTTTTCTAGAAACAAAAAACATTTTATGCAGACATCTGTTCTATAGTCAACTTATTATTAAACTATTAATTTCTAGAACCGATGACTCAAATGGGATATAACTGAGAGCTTCATTATGAAAAAAACGACAACATTATTCATGACATTGTTGTTATCCGCAATCGCAATCACTTCTTGCAAAAAAGACGGAGTTTACAATCCTAAAGAAAAAATAGACAAGATATATGTAGACTCTGGAACAGGAAAACATTTGTCCGAAGACTGGACATGGGACAACAAACAGCTAAAAACAATCAACTACTACGAATCTGACGGCACTATTGATCACACTGAGACTTTCATCTATACCGACAACAGATTGTCACAAGTTGATAATCAAGAAGATGAAGAGAGTGTAAAATACACTTACGACAACCGACATCTGCAACAAGCTTCTTTCTACAAAAACAATGTCTTGTATATGTCATGCTTCTTTGAATATGCCAACAATAAATTGTCAGACATCAAGGTAACAACAACAAATCCAAGCAAAGGCTTGAACACCAAGGGCATAGCAAATCCGCTTCATTATGTTTTACCTAAACAATCGTTAGAATCCATCGAAAATGTCATGAAGGAAAACTCTACAAGAGGTTCCGTATCCTTTGAAATCGATTTCGCATGGAATGGAAACAACATTTCTGAAATAGAAATTGAATTTGAAGAATATGCAGTATTATATGTATTCGAATACGATGACAAACTGAATCCATTCCGCAATTTCTTAGGCTCTGACCTTGAAGAAACATTATCGGGACACGGCGTTTACAAGAGTAAAAACAATGTCGTAAGCTATACTTCTATCAAGACAGAAATGGGAATTACATTAACAGAATCACACTACATCAGCTATACTTACGATGGCAGATTCCCTGCTACAAGAACCGCTGACAATGTGATAGAATATTTTGAATACGAATAAATCACAATTCCGTATCATGAAAAAGAGATGCCAATTTTTTGACATCTCTTTTTTTGTTTAAAACAAAAATATTTCATAATTTTACAATCTAAAATCGTGATATGAAAACTATAGCTCTCGTTGCGCATGACGCAAAAAAAGACGACCTTCTAAAATGGGTCACAGCACACGCAGACAAACTTGTCGGCAATAATTTCTATGCAACAGGAACAACAGGCAAAATTTTATCTGAAGTACTGCCTAATATTAATAGATTGAAGTCAGGTCCTTTGGGCGGCGACCAACAACTAGGAGCTCTTATCTCTGAAGGAAAAATCGATTATCTCATTTTCTTCTGGGACCCTATGACAAGCCAGCCTCACGACGTCGACGTCAAAGCCTTGCTGCGACTCAGCGTGCTTTACGACGTACCGACAGCTTGTAACCACGCTTCCGCCGACTTCCTGATAAACTCACGACTCTTCGGTACGGAATACAAAAGCATACCAGAAGATTATTCAGATTATCTCAACAGAAGCATTTAAGCATAATTCGCTAAACCTGTTAATAGCAAGACTTTTTAACATTTTTAGGCAATAAGAAACAATCAAATTGATGTTTTTAAAAATTTGATATACCTAAATTTTAATTTCGTTGATTTTTTTCTTCATTAAAATAATATTTCGTATCTTTACTACGTTAGATTTACATCTAATTAATAAAACTAACATTACTAAAACCGACGACTCAATGGGATATAACAGAGATTCAAATTATGAAAAAAACAGCATTATTACTTGCAATAGCATTATTTGCAGTAACATTCACATCATGCCAAAAAACCAAGCCTTACAATCCTAAAGAAAAAATCAGCAAAATTTACAAAGACTACGGAGTTGGAAAACAACTTGTAGAAAAGTGGAACTGGGACGGCAAACAACTCAAAACAATTGAACATTACGACCTTTTAGGCGGTTTGCAATATGCAGAAATCTTCATTTACAACAAGAAAAATCAAGTCATAAAAGTAGAAAATTCTGAATACAATGAATACACAGAATACATCTACAACAAACACGACAGATTGTATCAAGCAAGATATTTTGAAAATGGCATAAATACAATCACTTACACCTTCGAATATGACGAC
>JAZLAL010000017.1:0-32309 GCA_045613185.1 Bacteroidales bacterium
GGAAATGACAAGTTGAGGACGAGATTTTCTCAATTCATTAACATAAGAACGGAAGAAGTCGAGCCATTTCATTTTAAAATCTTGGCGTTCATCGCCGCTTGTCCCTGAAGGATGATAAACACTTACTACAGATAAGTCACCGAAATCAGCTCTAAGGAAACGACCTTCATCGTCATACTCACTATTCCCCATTCCATAGACAACATTATCAGGTTCCGTTTTAGACAATATAGCTACGCCACTATAACCTTTTTTCTTTGCAGGAAACCAATAGTGATGATAGCCGAGCATTTCAATTTCCATCAGAGGTATTTGATCTTGAGTTGCTTTAATTTCTTGAAGGCAAACGACATCCGGAGAATTTGTTTCCAGCCATTGTAGCAAGCCTTTTGAGATAGCAGCTCTTATTCCGTTAACATTATAACTAAAAATCCTCATAGCAATAATACTTTCTGCAAATATAAAAAATATTTGTTCAAAAATGCCCGCATTACGAATTCATTTTTTATATTTGAAGACTTAAATTAGAATATTGTGAATACAAAAATAAAGGCTCATATTTTCTTATTAGCACGTCGGATCAACAGATGGCGTCTAACGCATATGTCGGAAAAGCAGTTTATGTTACTCCTGAGTATACCGACGGGATTCCTAGCTGGTCTCTCTGCTGTAATTATCAAAGAGTTAGCGCACTTCATCAGAGATTATTTCTATGAAGTAGCGACAGATGGCAAACAATATGGTATCCTATTCTTCATTCTTCCAGCCTTAGGTATTTTACTTACAATATTATTCTGTCGTTATATCTTAAAACGCGATGTAGGACACGGCATTCCAGGCATTATGTACGCCATACAGAAAAATAAGGGAGCTGTGAAACCTTACAACACATTTGCCTCCATCATCACAAGTGCGCTGACTGTAGGTTTCGGTGGTTCTGTTGGACTTGAAGGGCCTTCCGTATCGACAGGATCTGCCATAGGTTCTAACATAGGGCAGTTACTCCGTCTCAACCAGAAGAATATAGTAGTACTTATAGGCATGGGATGTGCTGCAGCCTTGGCATCTATCTTCCAAGCTCCAATCACCGGCATCATCTTCGCCATAGAAGTCTTTATGATCGACATCTCTATGGCATCTTTAATTCCGATTATAGTATCGGCATTCGTCGCCATTCTCACGTCATATTATTTCTTGGGAAGAGCATTCGAATACACCATCGAGACTAGCACGGCATTCATGCCTTCCAACTCCTTGTTCTATGTAGGATTAGGCATTTTCGTCGGTCTGATGTCAGCTTATTTCATGTATATCTATTTTAAAGTTGATAAAAGAGCTAAAAAAATAAAATCACCATGGATAAGATTTATCTTAGGTGTCACAGGATTAGGTATCTTGATATTCATCTTCCCAGCATTATATGGCGAAGGTTACGAAGCAATCAATGCAGCACTTAAAGGAAATACCGCCATATTATTCGAGAATGAGATATTCTCCAAATTCCAAGACAACATCTGGATAGTGTTGGTAATGTTATTGGTAATAATCCTTCTTAAAGCATTTGCCACTTCGTTAACATTCGCGGCCGGTGGTGTAGGAGGTACTTTCGCTCCAGCATTGTTTATAGGATCATTCTCCGGAATGTTCTTCGCCTTGCTCGTCAACACCCTCGGTTTAGGCGACTTAAATATCACCAACTTCGCCCTTGTGGGAATGGGAGGCGTTGTCGCAGGAATGTTACACGCTCCTCTGACAGGTATCTTCCTCATCGCTGAAATAACCAACGGATACTCCTTTATGGTACCTATGATGATAGTATCAGCAATGTCGTATGCTATCAATAGGGCTTTCTTCAAAGATTCAATCTATACTAAAGCTGTCAGTGAAAAAGGTGTACGCGTAACACACAACAAAGACGTCAGCATCTTGAATATGATTACCGTCAACAAACTCATCGAGACGAACTTCAAAACTATACATCCAGAACAAACTCTGCGAGACTTACTTCCAATAATATCTTCTTCAACAAGAAATATTTACCCTGTAGTGGATGAAAACGGAAACTTCAAAGGTCACGTGCTTTTCGATTCAATACGCAAAATCATCTTCGACCCAAAACAATACGACACTTCTATCGAAGACATTATGCTGTTGCCTGATTATTTGGTAACAACAGAAGACAGCGCAGAAGAAGTGGTGAAAAAATTCGAACGATCCGGCAACTATAACATCGCCGTCGTCGATGGAAAGAAATATCTCGGTTATATCTCAAGAGCATTGATATTCACAACATATCAAGCAACACTAAAGGAGATTTCTGATGATTAATGACTAATGACTAAAGGCTAAAGAAAAAGGGTATTAAAAAACTTTAGCCATTAGACCTTAGCCATTAGTCAATAAACAACGAATTATGAGTTACGTTAAAAAAATAAAAGAATTATACAAAGACCCGAAATACACTTCAACGATTGATGTTGGATTGTTTATCTTGTTGATATTCAGTTTTCACTTTTTATATCTAGGATGGCAATCTATTGACTATTATCCAATCGCTGGACTCATTGCCAAGCTTTTCGATTCTGCATCGGAATTGTTATTCAACCAGAGTTGCTGGGTATTGGAACATATTTTCAGAATCGACTTCATCACTATGGATCATGCCATTGGCGTGGTTAATTGCGAAGACACATATTCATTTGTCAACGTGGCACCAGAATGTACCAGTCTGAAACAATGGTTGCATTGGCTTTTCCTTATGCTGCTTTTTCCTGGTCCTTGGAAACATAAGTTATGGTATATACCTCTCGGACTTGTCATCATAGAGTTTATCAATGTGGTAAGAGTCGTTGGAATCACATTATGTCTTATTCCTTATCCCGGTAGTTTCAACATTTTACACGATTATATCTTTAAAACATTATTCTACTTTGTCATATTCATAATGTGGGTAGTATGGGTAGAGAAATTTTTACATAAGAAAGAAAAAATTAAAAATTAAATACTATGGATTCAAAAAGCATTATCTTCGTCCTCGATGCCGGTGGCACAGGATTCAAATTCTCAGCAGTACAAGACTATAAAGAGATAATAGAAGCTTTCACTATCAAGACAGCCTCCGACACTTTAGAAGAACAACTCAACAAAATCATCGAAGGTTTCCGTCGCACTGAAGAGTTATGCGGCAGCAAGCCAGCAGCTATCAGTTTCTGTTTCCCTGGTCCAGCCGACTATCCTAATGGCATAATCTGCGACCTTGCCAACCTTCCACTTTTCAGAGGTGGCGTAGCACTTAAAGACATGTTAGAAAACGAATTCAAAGTCCCAGTATATATCAACAACGATGGCGACTTATTCGCATACGGCGAGGCATTAGGCGGTGTGCTTCCAGAAATAAACGCTATGCTTGAAAAGACTGGCAATCCTAAGAGATATAAAAACCTCGTCGGTTTGACACTCGGCACTGGCTTCGGCGGCGGCGTGGTACTCAACGGACACTTGTTACAAGGCGACAACTCGGCAGGCGCAGAAGTATGGTGCATGAGAAACATACTTTATCCTCAGACAAGCGCAGAAGACTCTATCAGCATCAGAGGCGTCCGTCGCGTTTACGCTCGCGAGGCTGGCATAGAATTCAACGAAGCTCCACAGCCATTCGACATCTACGAAATAGCTTTAGGAAATAAAGAAGGTGACAAAGAGGCAGCTCTCAAAGCATGGGACGAATTCGCAACTGTATTGGCCGACATCATCGCTAACATCGCTACAGTGATAGACGGCATCGTGGTTCTCGGCGGCGGTCTCTCAGGAGCATCAAAGATTTTCATGCCTAAAGTAGTGGAATTGCTCAACACAGCATATCCTGGCTTAGACGGAAACAAAATCCCAAGAATGGAAATATCAGCATTCAACCTCGACGATGAAGAAGGTCAGAAAGCATTCACAGCAACATCAGGCAAGATGATAAAAGTTCCATTCTCCGACAAAGAAGTATGGTACGACCCATCAAAGAAAATCGGCATCACAGCAACAAAACTCGGAACATCATCAGCAGTATGCATCGGAGCGTATGCTTTTGCGATGAATCAATAAAGTTTAAAAGGATTAAAGACACAAAGTCACAAAGACGCAAAGACTATTGACTATCTATGCGTCTCTGTGACTTTGAGACTATAAGTAAAAAGCAAACTAAAACAATGACACTAAAAATAGCTTGCGTGCAAAGCGACATCATTGCACGAAATCCTTCAGAAAACTTCAAACATCTTGATGAAATCTTTACAAGAATTCAAGATGACAGAGATATCATTATTTTACCAGAGACATTTACCACAGGATTTCCTGCCGAGCCAGAATTATTTGCAGAAGATGAAAACGGTGCGACTATGACATGGCTTCGTAAAAAAGCAAAAGAACGGAACTGCGCTATCGTCGGGAGTTTTATAACTTCGTTTGGTCAACAGTCAACAGTCGACAGTCAACCGATTTCATCCACAACGCAGCAGCTCTGCAACACAGCAACTCAGTGTCTTAAAAGTCACAACACTTTCGTGTGGATGAATCCTGACGGAACTTATCACACTTACGACAAGCGTCATACTTTCATGGGAGGCGAGAAGGAGCAATTATGTTGCGGTCAGAATCTTATAACGATAGAATATAAAGGCTGGAGAATAAGACCTTTCATCTGTTATGACTTACGTTTCCCAGTATGGCTTCGCAATAATTACCAAGACGGCAATTTTGAATACGATTTGGGTATTGTAATCGCAAACTGGCCTGTGCAGAAATCTTATATCTGGAACACTCTTATTCCAGCACGAGCAATAGAAAACCAGGCTTATTTCATCGGCGTAAACCGTGTCGGCATCGACCATAACAACATCAATTATATAGGTGAGACCAAGGTCGTAAACGGCAAAGGCAGGATTGTGGCAGAACTAACAGACAGCAAAGAAGATATTCTTGAAACAGAGATTGATATGGAATCATTGACAAGTTTCAGAAATTATTTCACCGTACATCGCGATTGGGATAGTTTTGTTATTGAGAGATAAAGTTTTTTTATTACATTTGCCTAAAAATAAATTATGAATATTATTATAGCGGGAGACGGCGAAGTTGGAATGCATTTGGCAGAGGCATTGGAACATGGCGATCATAACATCACCATTGTCGACCCTCATGAAGAACTTCTTAAAAAGATTGAGTCTCAGGCAGACTTAATGACCATCATTGGCGACTCGACATCCATCAAGGTCTTGCAACAAGCCAATGTAAAGAAAGCCGACTTAGTTATTGCCGTACTTCACGATGAACATATCAATCTTCTGACAGGCATCCTTGCAAAAAAATTAGGTGCAAAAAAAGTCATCGTACGCGTCAACACCATGGAAAATCTCAGCAAGGAGAATTGGCGTATATATCAAGACTTAGGCATCGATGGCATCGTTTCACCAGAAGATATCGCAGCTCAGGAAATTATCAACTTATTGAAACAGAACGTCGCCACAGAAGCACACGACTTCGCCGGTGGCAAACTGGAGCTCCTGATGATCAAACTCGAGCCTAACGCGCCATCTATCAACAAGACTTTAGAAGAACTCATAGAAAACTACAAACACATCGATTTCAAAGCTTTGGCAATACATCGCCGTCAAAGCACTTTCATACCTAAAGCCGACGACATATTCCTCGAAGGCGACCTCGTTTATGTCATCACAAAGCCACACGCCATCAAGGAATTGATGCAGCTCAGCGGCAAGACAAAATTCAATATCAACAACGTGATGATTGTCGGAGGCGGTCGCGTCGGCAAATTAACAGCAAAACGTCTCGAAAACGACTTGAATATAAAAATCATCGAAGTTGATAAAAATCGCAGCTTCGAACTTACCAATACACTTTCAGACACATTAGTCGTCAATGCCGACGCTCGTAGTGTCGACCTTCTCGAAGACGAAGGCATCAAAGATATGGACGCTTTCATCGCTGTTACAGACAATACTGAGACCAACATCTTAACTTGTCTGCAAGCAAAGTCATTTGGCGTAAAACGTACCATCGCCATGGTTGAAAACATCGACTATATCGACATATCACAAAACATCGGCATCGACACCATCATCAACAAAAAACTCATCGCTGCGAGTTACATGGTTCGTTACACTCTTGGCGGCAACGTATCTTCACTCAAATGTCTCAGCGGCATCGATGCCGACATCGTTGAGTTCGTAGTACGCGACGGCGCCGCTGTCACAGATAAGCCTATCAACAAACTCAATATGCCAGAAGGTGCCATCATCGGCGGCATAATAAGAGGCGAAGACAGCTATATCGCGACAGGTAACTTCCAGATACAAGCTGAAGACAGAGTAGTGGTACTCGTATTGCCGAAAACAATTCAAGCTGTAGAAAAACTGTTCCGTTAATTAAACATAAAAAATACAACAATGACAAACTTAGAACAAACTAATTTTAATGGAAAACGCGTTATCGTACGCGTCGACTTCAACGTCCCATTGGACGATAACTTCAATATCACTGACGACACACGCATCCGCGCAGCTATGCCTACCATCAACAAGGTCATCAACGACGGCGGAAAGCTTATTTTAATGTCACATCTCGGTCGTCCAAAGAAGAACCCAGATTCAAAATATTCACTTAATCATATCGTCGGTTATTTAATCCAAGTCATAGGCAAAAACGTCATTTTCGTTGACGACTGCATGAAAGCTGCCGACAAAATCGCTGCTATGCAAAACGGCGATGTCATCTTGCTCGAAAACCTCCGCTTCTACGCTGAAGAAGAAGGCAAAGTACGCGGCATAGAAAAAGACGAAGAAGGCTACAACGAAGCAAAGAAAGCTCTCAAAGAAAGCCAAAAAGAATTCACAAAAACATTGGCATCATACGCCGACTATTACATCAACGACGCTTTCGGAACAGCTCACCGCGCTCATGCTTCAACAGCACTCATCGCTGACTATTTCGATGCAGAACACAAGATGTACGGTTTCCTCATGGGAAAAGAAGTCAATGCTGTAAATAAAGTCATGAATGACATCCATCGCCCTTTCACTGCTATCATGGGCGGCTCAAAAATTTCAACAAAGATTGAAATAATAGAAAACCTCTTGACAAAAGTCGATAACCTCATACTCTGCGGCGGCATGACTTTCACATTCAAAAAAGCTCTCGGCGGTAACATCGGTAAATCTATCTGCGAAAACGACAAACTCGATTTAGCATTGTCATTATTGGAAAAAGCAAAAGAAAAAGGCGTTAATCTGGTTTTAGCCATCGATGAAATCGTAGCAGACAATTTCAGCAACGACGCCAATACTTTAGTCGTTGACCCTATGGATATTCCTGAAGCTTACGAAGGCTTGGATATCGGCCCTAAGACAAGAGAATTATTCGGTGAAGTGATTAAAAATTCGAAGACTATATTATGGAACGGACCATGCGGTGTGTTTGAATTCGAAAACTTCTCACATGGTTCAAGAGCTATTGCACAAGCCATCGTTGAAGCAACAAAGAACGGCGCTTTCTCATTGATAGGCGGCGGCGACTCTGTTGCTTGTATCAACAAATTCGGCATGGCAAACGACGTGTCTTACGTCTCAACTGGCGGCGGCGCATTACTTGAAGCCATTGAAGGAAAAGAATTGCCAGGCATAGCTGCAATCAAATAAACAAGATAAAATTTCATATAGAAAATTATCTGATGAAAGATTCAATGACCATTGGTTTTGATGCAAAACGTCTCGTTCGCAATAATACTGGATTAGGCAATTACTGCAGAACTTTGATAAACGATATGATTCGTTGCAACAATGGCAATAAATTGTTGTTATATGCTCCAGACAAAGGACGTGACGAATTAAGAAACCAAGTCATTGAATCTAACAATTCAAGTTTCATCTTTCCTAAAAAAAAATTAGGTAAAATTGCCAAAAGCCTGTGGCGTACAAAAAATATCGTCAAGCAACTTGCAGACGATAAGGTTCAGATTTATCATGGCCTCAGCGGAGAACTGCCTTTAGGATTAAAAAATAGCGGCATCAAAAGCGTCGTCACTATTCACGACCTCATCTTTTTGCGTCATCCTGAATATTATCATTGGATTGACAGAAAAATATATACCTGGAAGTTTCATCAAACAATAAAACAAGCTGATAAAATAATAGCCGTATCAGAATGCACAAAACGTGATATATTGGAATTCGGCAAGATAAATCCTGAAAAAATAGAAGTCATTTATCAAAGTTGTAATCCTAAATTTACGGTAACGCCATCTGTACAAGATATAGAAAGCACAACTATAAAGTACAATTTGCCGAAACGATACTTGCTTTGCGTAGGCACGATAGAAGAACGTAAAAACCTGATGCTTGCCGTTAAATCTTTAAAGTTTTTACCTGAAGACATTCATCTCGTTGCTGTTGGCAAAAAAACGAAATATGCTGATAAGGTAAAAAAACAAGCCGACAAAATTGGCGTATCGCATCGATTACATTTATTAAGCGGCGTTAACGATGATGAATTGAACGTCATATACAAAAATGCGGAAGTCTTTGTTTATCCGTCACGTTACGAAGGATTCGGCATTCCTATTATAGAAGCTATTTTCTGTGGATTAGCAGTTGTTGCATGCACAGGTTCATGCCTTGAAGAGGCAGGTGGTCCCGACTGTTCTTACGTCAGCCCTGATGATACAGAAGGAATGGCTGCCTCAATAATGTTCCTACTTAATAATGAAGAAGAACGCAAAAAACGCATAACATCAAGCCTAGAATACGTTCAAAAATATAAAGGAACGAATATAGCAAATGCAGTATTTGAAGTTTATAAATCAATTCATAACGCATAATTTATAACTATTGATAATTCTACATTCTTCATTATAAATAAAAAAAAGAGCCGCCTCTCTTATTTGAAGCAGCTCCTTTAACTTAGTATTTAATTCTTATAGACTTAAACTCTATAACTCTGCGTCATTGAGTCTTTGCGTCTTTGTGACTTTATTATTGTCTTACAACCTTAACCATTGTTCCATCAACGCTGATGAAGTACATTCCTGCGTTAAGATTTGAAAGGTCGATTGTGTTTATACCTTCGCTGATATTTTGTTGTGAAAGCATTTGACCATTTACTGAATAAATTTTAACATCAGCAGCTTTTGCACTTTCAATTGTTACATAATTCTTAGCAGGATTTGGATATATCATGAAAGCGACTTCATTGTTTTCTGCGATAGATACTGTGAAGTTTATAGTAGCAGAAACTGTCTTTTCTGATTCGCCCTCTTCATAAACTGCTGTTACAGCGTATGTATATGCGCCAGATTCCAAATCTTCATCAACGTATGTTGTTTGCGCTGTATTTCCAATCAAAGCGTCATTTCTGTAGATGTTATATTTCACAGGCTCTGATTCGAATGGAGCTTGCCATGTTATTTCAACATTATCACCACTGATAGTTTCAGCAACGACACCTACAGGAGGATAGAAGTAGTTTTCAAGTTTGTAGTATTTTGCTGAAGCTTTGCTACCCATTGCTACGTCTGTATAAACAACACATGGTGAATCATTATGTAATGTCATAGCCATGTATGAATCAGTCTTTGATTCTGTGAAACCTCTTGATCCTACATAAGACCATTCTGTTCCGTCATATTTAATTACAGATACTTTATCTTCGAAAGCGCCATCAGCATAAGCTATATAGAAGTTTTGCTCGCTGTCGATAGCGACGTCGATACCTTTAACTGTACCGTTTGCGACATTGTCGCCTAACAATTGCCATTCAGCGCCATTGTGACGATAAACTACTAATTGTTCTGTTTCTTTTGAGCTATATGCGAGGTAGATATTACCATTAGCGTCAACAGCAACATCTTGGCAGTTTTTGCCGATTAATATCTCATTAGATACTGGTTCGTTACCTACTTGTAACCACATTTCACCAACAAGTTTAGAGACGTACATCTTGTTACCAGCGAAGAAGTCAACCCAAGAAACATAAGGAACGTTTTGAGCATCGAGAGTTAATCTTGCCCATGAGCCACCGCCTGCTGTAATATAACTTGCACCCATTGTTTCCCAGTTGCCGTTTTTATATCTATGTAAGTAATATTTATTTTCGTTATCAGCGTCATTAAATGCAACGTAAACGCTATTATCAGAAGCTATAGCAATCTTTGGATTTGAACCAAGTTTACCTATTTTACCGACTTCTGTCCATTCTTCACCAGCATATTTCATAACTTTAAGCAAGTTATTTGCTTTAAGGCTATATGCTACATATACACCATCTTTACCAGCTGCAACAGAACCATCGTAACCCATTTCATCCATGATAGATCCTAATTTTCTCCAGCTCTTATCTTTTGTGTTATATCTGTAAAGTGCAGGGAAACCTGATTCATATAAGAATGTGTAGACATCACCATTATAAGAACATGTTCCGAAGATAAAGCCGTAGCCTGCTTGTGTGAAAGCACGGTCGCCTAATGTTTCCCAACTTGCGCCTAAAGCCTCACTGACGACGAGTGTATATTCTTGAAGTGTTTCATTTTCGCCATCGCTGACTTTTAAAACTACTGTATATTCACCAGCTTCAATAGCTTTACCTGAAAGTGTAGCTGATGTATAGCTGTTTTGTACGAATGTTAACCATTCTGGTTTTTCTTCTACAGCGATAACAAGTTCCTTATCATCTGTATCATGAACATACATATTATAAATATAATTTATACCAGCTGGAATGCTAAGTGATGGCACTGATGTGAATTTTGGAGCGGCATTAGTTTTGCCGTTAAGGTATGTGCTTATACCAGCATTATCGACAGTACCGTTTCCATTTAAGAGGATACCGACAACTTTAATGTAGTTTTTGTCATAACCTTCAGGAATTGAGTATGTGAATGTATGAACGTATGTTTGATCTTTAGCGAGTGCTGCTGGAAAACCTGCTTCACCTTCGTAACCGCCGAGCATTTGACGAGCGACGTGGTCGTAAGCCATCATATATGATGGGATTGGGTCAGGCATGTTTTCAAAACCGCCCATCTGCATCCATATATTAGCATACATATTAGATTGATTATATAATGCTGATGTTCCTGTAACAGCATCTTCTACTACAACACCACCTATTGTGTATGCACCTTCCATATTTTCAAGAGCAGTCACTGTGATTGTTGCTGTCAACAAACGTGTAGCTTCATCGAATTGAGTTGTTACATCAACACTTGCTTTTGGAGTTTGGTTCATTTCTTCTTGAACTGATGCAAACCATTCATCTGTATTTTTCATTGTATAACGACGACCAATATTTGCTGATGGTGCGTTGTCTAATCCAGACTTCTCGACATATTCTTGATATGACATTGGGTCTTTTTGTGTTGGCCAATTAGCATGAATAGCTATAGCAATAACATTGTCATAAGCAGTTTGCAATGAATCAAGGTAATAAATACCTGAAGGACAGTAAGTACACCATGTTCCTGTAACTTCTTCAACAAGTACATTTTTTTGCGCCATTGCTATATTTAACGATAACATTGCGCAGATAACAAGTAATAATTTCTTCATAACTATTTTAATGATTTATTTAGGGTTGCAAAGATATAAAAAAGACTAAAGTCTAAAGACTAAAGACCAAAGTTTTTTTTGAGGCTATAATAAATAAATACCAACAAAAAAGGGATACGATAAATCGCATCCCTACTTGTAGACTTGTTGTCTTATCAATAAACTTTAAGCTTATCGCCAGTTTGTTCTATAATTGCTCTATAGAAATCTTCACTGTATTTAGGTTGTTCAACTTTTGGAGCGTAGAACTTGTAGCTCTTTGGTGTTGCCTGAGCTGTCTTGATGTTGAAGTCCATATATTTTACAAATAAATATTTATAAAATTCTCTCCAATCAGCGACCAATCTCTCTGCTTCTGTACTTGAGAATGAAGTGAGGAATTTTACTGCTTCTTCTGGATTTGCTTTATATAATTCAGCAGCATATGAGTCAATGTGAGCCACTGCATCAATCCATCCTTGTTCGTAAGCTGCTTGACGTTCAGCTATTTCTGGGTGGATATAACTATATTTTGTATAAGCCCAGTTTGTAACTTGGTTGAAAACCCAGAACGCTGCTGTTTCTGAATATTCCATAATACTGCCGTTACCGACTCTGTAAGCATTTGGAATTTCTGTCATACAAGTGTACATTGGGCAATATACTGTGCTTGCTGCATCGTCAACGCCGAACCAGATGATACCGCCAATTTCAGCGATTGTGTTAGAGCGACATTGTGCTACGAATGAGAATGCTGTTTGTTGTGTTGCTGTTGCACGTTCGTGAACGTATTCTACACCGTCAATTTCCCAACCCATTGGACGTGATCTGTAAGGACAACCGAATGGTCCTGCGCCAACGTCTTGAGTCATATCGAGTTCTGTTCCTTCAAGGTGGTCACGCATATAAGCCATAACGTCTAAAACGCTTACTTTTTCATTTGGCTTAACCCAAAGAGGCATTCTGTTTGTTGGGAAATTCTCTGGTGTTTGTGGCTGACCACTAACGTATGGTTTTGCACGGTTGATATTTCTGCCAGTTGCATAATCCCAGTATTGTTCCATACCATCAACAATTTGATTAAACATAGCCCAAACGCGAATTTCACAAGCACGAGCGCCACTGAAATCTACTGGCGCATAAACGTCTGAGAATGAGAATTGTCCATCAGGACCTGCATATAAATTATTTTTCTTTGCAAATGAAATAACGTCTTCTGCATAAACACAGTCGATGTTAGGATTCTTCAAAAGTTTGTCAATATTTTTTGAAGTGATACTATTTTTGTTTTGCTTGTTAGCCAATGGGAATGTAGTGATACGAGCTTGGTTAGCGTGTGCTGAAACATAACCATCTGGGATACGACGTGCAACCCAAACTGCACCTTTTTCTTGACCTTTACCAATGAGTTCCATAATCCAGACTTCATTAGGATCTGCAATAGAGAATGACTCACCATCGCTGATATAACCATAGTTAGCAACCAATTCTGTCATTGTTTTGATAGCTTCACGAGCTGTCTTTGCACGTTGTAATGTGATGTAAATCAAGCTACCATAATCGATTAAGCCATTAGGATTGCCTAAGTTTGGAAGGCCTCCGTATGTTGTTTCAGCAATAGCGAGTTGCCATTCGTTCATATTACCAACAACATTATAAGTATGAGCTACTTCTGGAATGCTGCCAAGGTATCTACCAGAGTCCCAATCGACGATTTGTCTCATTGCACCTTCTGGATAATCAGCTGCTGGGAAGTGATATAATTCTCCGTAAAGCACATGAGAATCAGCTGCGTATGAAACAATAGATGTTCCATCAGCAGAAGCACCTGGTGTAATTAAGAAATTTGTACATGCCATGACAGGTTTCACGAATGAAACCAAGCACATAACGACCAATAATGTCAATACTTTTTTCATATTCAATAATTTAAAATGTTAATAATCAATTTTATAATAATTCTCTAATTTGCTTTTCGTCAATTGCAATCTGCTTTTTCAATTCCTCAAGACTATCAAATTTACGTTCGTCTCTTATCCTTTTTACGAAACGTATCTTAAGATCTTTTTCGTATATATCTCCGTCAAAATCAAAGATATGCACTTCTATATTTTCATCGTTACCAGCATTTATTGTCGGTTTCTTTCCGATATAAGTCATTGACTTATAAGATTGTCCTTCAAAATCTGCGTAAGTTGCATAAACACCTGGCATCTCTATCAGACGATATTCTCTCTTAACATCCAGATTTGCTGTGCGATATCCCAATTCACGTCCTATCTTATTTCCCGAAATGACCTTTCCGATGTAAGAATATTGATAACCGAGAAACATATTAGCATGTTCCACATCGCCACGTTGTAAGGCAAGACGTATCTTGGTTGAGCTCACTGCTATATTTTCAACATCGTGAGCTTCAATACGTTGAACTTCAAAATTATAATTTAACGCCAAGTCTTGCAATTGACTGAAATCGCCAGTTCTGTTCTTTCCAAAATGATGGTCATAGCCAATGACAATCTTCGCTGGATTTATCTTTTCTATCACATAATCTCGGATGAAAACATCTGATGGCAAAAGTGAAAATTCTTTAGTAAAATTCACAATGATAAGATTATCAATGCCAATCTCTTCCAAATGTCTTATCTTTTCCTCTTGGCTTGTGATGAAACGAAGATTAGAACTGTCGATATTAAGAACTTGTCGAGGATGCGGATAGAATGTAATCACAACTGTCTCACCGTCAATACTTTTCGCTGCATTCACCATATCAGTCAGTATGGCACGATGACCTTGGTGCACGCCGTCGAAAGTACCAATCGTGACTATTGCGTTAGGCACTTTTATGAAATCGGTGAAATCGTGATAGATTTTCATATCTTAAAATTCTCTATTATATATTTGGCAATTTGCACTGCGTTTGTTGCAGCACCTTTTCTGATATTATCCGATACAAGCCAGATATTCAAGCCTTTATCTATGCTGAAGTCGCGACGTATTCTACCTACGAAGACATCGTCTTTGTCGTAAGCCATCACTGGAGTAGGGTAGATGTTTTCACTTGGATTGTCGTAAAGAGTGACGCCTGGAGCATTAGAAAGGATTGTTCTAACTTCATCTAAATCAAAGTCTTGTTCAAATTCTATATTGATGCTTTCGGAATGTCCGCCATAAACAGGAACACGCACTACTGTTGCTGTGACAGCAATGTTGGAATGTAATATTTTATTTGTCTCGAAGACAAGTTTTTCCTCTTCTGCAGTGTAACCGTTTTCCATAAAATTACCGCCATGAGGAATCACATTCTCGTGAATCTGAGTTGGATAGGCAGGATTATCGCAATGCTCGCCTTTTTGTTCCAACGCCAATTGGTTGAGACCTTTTTGACCGCTTCCGCTGACTGATTGGTAGGTTGAAATCACGAGACGTTTGGCATTATATTTTTTATGTAATGGAGCCAATGCCATCAACATACATATCGTGGTGCAGTTAGGATTTGCGATGATGTGATTGTCGATACTGATGTCTGAGGCGTTGATTTCTGGCACTACGAGCGGCACGTTTTTATCCTTACGCCATGCGGAACTGTTGTCGATGACGTAAGTACCGACGGCTGCGAATTTCTCGGCATACTGTAGCGAGACTTCCGCACCTGCTGAAAAAATCGCGATGTTTGGTCGAGCTTCAACAGCCTGATCCATCGAGATTAATGTTAATTCTTTATCTTTATATGTGACTTTTTTTCCTATCGATCTATCCGATGCTGCTACAATGATCTCGTCAATCTGCAAATTTTGTTCAGCCAAAACCTGTAACATCTTCTGACCGACTAAACCTGTAGCTCCTATAACAGCGACTTTCATATCTTAATTCTTAATAGATATTAATAAATAATGACCTTTTTTATATTGTTTCACCTTCATTTTTAACACTTTTTAACACAAAAGTTAAAGTTAGTTAAAAATCAGTGGTTTATTAAAAAAAAGATATACTTTTACACGCAAAAATACGAATTTATTAGAAACCTTAAACGTACAAAAAACGAAAAACCACAAAACTATGAAACTAATATTCGCTTCATTATTAATTGCGACGTATACCTTATTAAATTATACGCTGATTGCACAAGAAAATGATGTCGTCATAAACGAAATCATGGCAGATCCGAGTCCAAGAATTACGCTTCCAGAATGGGAATACATTGAATTATACAATGCTTCCTCCGAGGCAATAAACGTCAACAAATGGAAAATAATAATAGGAAAGAAAGAGTTGTCGTTCAATGAAGATATTATTATTCAGCCTGATGGATATCTTATACTGTGTCATAATGATGCAGTTGAAGAATTGTCATCATATGGCAATTGTCACGGATTTTCTTCTTTTCAGATAACAAATTCTGGAAGTGACATCATTTTAATAGATGAGAACGAAAATCTAATCTCCAGCATAAACTTCGATATTTCCTGGCATTCTTTGACTTATAAAAAAGACGGCGGCTGGTCATTAGAACAAATCGACGTCTTTAACCCGTGCGCCGGCAAAAAGAATTGGGACAGTTCCATCGACAGAAACGGCGGTAGCCCAGGAAAAATGAATTCCATTGCAGGCGAAAATGTGATACCGCCAAAACTTGACCATATCACACCGAGTTTATATAATGAAGTTGAAGTGTTCTTCAATCAGAATATGGATTTTGAATCGTTGCAACAAAACGATAATTATATCATTACAGAATTAAATCTATATCCAGAAAAAATTGAAACGATAAAATACAAAAACGACTACGTCAAACTAACATTCGATTACATTTTCGAAGAAGGAGAATTGTATACACTTAATATTAATAATGTGACGAATTGTAAAGACATTCCACTGGAAGATGAAATAAACGCCAGATTTGGAATTCCGTCAGAGGTAAATCGCAGCGACATAATTATTAATGAAATATTATTTAACCCAATATCTCCTGGCGTCGAATATCTGGAGCTTTACAATCGTTCTGATAAAGTCATTGACTTAAAAGAAATTATGTTCGGGACCATCAAACAAAGCTTTCCAAATCCGCCAGATACCGCACTGAAAGAAATCTGTTCCGAAAGCAGAATCATTCTCCCGCAATCATACGTTTTACTTTCTCTTGATAAAGAAATCGTCATAGAACAATATCTGGATGCTGACAATGACACTAACACTGACACAGACTTCCTAGATGTGGAGTCGTTTCCGAGTTTGCCAAACGAAGAGGGACATGTGATTATATGCGACAAAAGCCGAGTTATGATTGACGAAATGAGATATTCCGACAAGATGCATTACGATTTATTGTCAATAACGCAAGGCGTGGCATTGGAACGCATTTCTGCCGAGAATCCGTCTCTCGATGAAAACAACTGGCATTCCGCTTCTTTCAACTTCAATTATGGTACGCCTGGATATAGGAATTCTATGACTATAAACATTAATGCAGATGTCGACAAAAACGAAATTGTCATCACACCGGAGGTATTTTCTCCCGACGGCGATGGATACAACGACATCTGCAGCATTTGCTACAAACTCGATGATAACAGATATAGCTTGAATATCAAGATTTTCAATTCAGATGGACTCTTGGTAAGGAATTTATTAAATAATAATCTTGTTAACAATGAAGGTGTCGTTTATTGGGATGGCAGCGATGATAATAATAGCAGCGTCTCTATAGGAATCTATATCGTACAAGCGGAAATCTTTGACTTGAACGGGAATGTGGACAGAAGCAGAAACGTTGTGGTAGTAGCAACGAATTGATTGTTCCTTAGTGTCTTGGTGTCTCGGCGTCTCGGCGACTTATTGCATCAAACGCTTCCTCCGGATTTTCGACATTCAAACATAACGTCTCCATCGGGCATAAGCCGTCGCCTTTTCTATTTATAATTCTATCTACTATTTTGTCGTATGAGACTTTAACATTATTATTCTCAAACACTTCAACAGCAGGTTTACTTATCGTAGGAGTGAACACTTCTTTAACACCAGCATAAACCATGAGCAAAGCAGCAGCTTTTCCAATGACTTTGTCTGCTACCATCGAATCACGAAGCTGTAACTTGTCTTCTTTTAACAATTTCATTAATGGAGCAACGCCCCTGTCGTTAGAAACAATAACAGAAGCGTCACTTTTATATATCACAATAGTGTGATTTTCTTTTAACAAAATATCTTTTAAATATTCTATATTCATAGAGGTAATGGACAATATATATTTTGCTGTGGGTTATGAGCTCATAACTCATAGCCCATTGCTCATAGCTAAAATTTTCAACGGTCAATAGTTACCAAAAGGTATGTTCCGAACAATTGCAATATCATTCCTGGAATTCCTAATCTGAAGTCTTGAATTGCAACATAAAATGATGATGTCATTGCCCATTCTGCTAATGTTCCGACACATTGATATGTTAAAATCACTATTAACAAATTAACGATAGATATTTTATGTGTCTTATTTGCTACAAAAGATGCAGCTAATGCCAAAACCACCGATTTTGTTAATATTGCAGGGAGAACAGCAAGAGCTGGCATTCCGAATAACAAAGAATTTAGCACTGGCGATAATACCGCTGTCATCAAACCGACTTTAACTCCGTATTTATATGAAGCTATCAATGTGAAGAAATAAATCGGCAGAAATATCTTGCCACCATTAGGTATCAAATGACATAATTGAGGTAAAATCATATTACCAGCAACAAACAGAAATACAAACAGATAAGTCTTTATTTCATTTAATCCGTAGTTATAAATTCTTATTTCTTTTTCCATATCACTTCAAATAATTTTCTACAAATATTCTTAAATCGTTGCCATTCAAATTCTTGGCGACTATCATCCCATCCTTATTTATTAAAAAGCTTTGAGGAATCCAAGCAACGCCATATTCTGTGGCAGCGCCACAATCCCAGCCTTTCAACTCAGAGACATGATTCTTCCATAACAAATCATCATCAGCTATTGCTTTTGTCCAAGCATTTTTGTCTGTATCTAACGACACGCTAAAGATATCAAAGCCTTTATCTTTAAAATCATTATAAACTGCTACGATATTAGGATTCTCAGCGCGACAGTCAGGACACCATGCTGCCCAGAAATCTATCATAAGAAGTTCTTGATTTCCGACAACAGATGACAAAGATACTGCTTGTCCATCAATATTATTCATCGTAAAATCAATATAAGGCTGGCCGACTTCAGTGCGTTCCAAGAGGCTTATATATTCTTTAATTTTACCTGAATAAGATGTTGGCTCATTATCAAAATACGATATAATATCTCTTAATTCATCAAGATTGAAAAGCCATTTATAGCGATATACCAAATAAGAAATAACATTGCGATGACAATCACCATACATAAAATGTACTGAGTCTGTCAACATTTCCTTCTTCTTATCATCATCGGCATCTTTGAGACCTTCGCTGAAAATATCCAAATAACGTTGTGTTAACACTATTGAAGGTTTCACCTCTATTTTATTATAGTTATTGAAATCTCCGTTTATTACAATATCTTCATTATCAGGGAAGAAAGGCAAGGCACGACGCCAACCTTTAATAAAAATATGATAAGCATCACTGTCATCATCTTTCTTGACGTCAAAATGAGCCTTGTTATCTTTTATCAATACTGAATCAACATTAACAAAATCATTATCCATTATCTTCTGGAGATAAACTACTTTACCATTAGCATTTGTCATTTCAACATCCACCTTGAATGTATTTCTATTACAAGCAATGAATGTTAAAATCATTAAAGAAGAAATTATGAGTTTTTTCATGTTAATATTTTTTCAGATAAACAAAATTACTTAAGAATTTCCTCAACTTTTTTTCTTAAATCTTCACCTCTTAAATTTTTAGCTATGATTGTTCCTTCTTCGTCAATCAAGATATTACTTGGGATTGAAGAAACAGCGTAATCTTGAGCAGCTTCATTGTTCCAATATTTGAGGTCAGAGACATTATGCCAGATAAGCCCGTCATCTTCAATAGCTTTAATCCAGTTTTCTTTTTTCATATCTAAAGAAACACCGAGTACGTCGAAGCCTTTTTCGTGATATTCTTTATAAACAGCCACAACATTAGGATTTTCGGCACGGCAAGGACCACACCATGAAGCCCAAAAGTCAACCAATAAAAGTTTTGATTTTCCAACGAGTTCAGACAATGACAAAAAGTCTCCTTCTGGAGTTTCTTGTGCGAAATCGAGATATGGTTGACCAACGCTAACACGTTTAAGTTTCAAAATATATTCATTCAAAAGTTTTGCGAATTCGTTGTTTTGAGAAACGTTAAAATGATTAACAAAATCTTCAAGTTCGTTAAGTTCGTAATTTAAACGATTGTTATACAATATATAAGGAGAAACAAAACTACTGTAATTCTTAGCAATGAAAAGATTTCTGTATGCTGTTTGATTTTTTTCAACTTGATCATATTCCTCATAAATTCTTTCCATAGTAGCTTCATCATTTGCTTGAGCTGCTATTTCATAATTTTTTCCTAATTCTCTAAGTTGATTATAGAATTTTTTATTTTCATTATCGTATTCATTAACAAGCTGTTGTGCATACGATGCTGTTACTTGAATATTTGAAACATCTTTAGCATCACCAACAATTGTAACATCACTATTTTCACTAAAGAATCCTATTGGATATCTTACTTTTTCTATTCTTATTGAATAATATGTTGATGGATTGTCTTCTTCAACAGTGAAGTTAACAATATTATTTTGCATAACTACAGAATCGATAATTGTCGATGTTTTGTTAACAAATTTTTGCAAATAAATCATCTTGCCTTCTGCGTTTTGCAATTCTACATTAACATTAAATGTAGGTTTGCTGCATGATACAAAAGCAATCAATGCAACAGCTAATGTCAATAATCTGATTTTCATAACAATATAATTTTATAATAATTTCTTTTTAGTTTTCTTAAATAATAAAAGTATAATAAATATTAACATTAACGAGCTGAATACACTCAATAATGTTTGTAACAACACAACACCAATAAGTTTAAAACTAAAGGCTTCCAGAGCGAACAATACTAGATTATGAACCACTAATAAAAGAAGAGAATACACAAGAAATCTACTGATTCCCATAGTATTAAGTGATGGTTCATCATTTTCATTTATATCGTTTCTTCTCATCATTCCGTTTATTACCAAAGGTCGAACGAAAGCCATAAACACGCAAGCAGCTGCATTCAAGCCTGGTGTTCCGTTAAATAAATCGACCGCTAATCCCATGAAAAATCCTGAAAAAAGCAACTGCCAATTAGGAATGTTAAATGGCAACATAAAAATAAACAAGACATAGACATAAGGATGTATGTAGAAACCAAGACGAATATTATCTATCACAAAAACCTGCAACAACAACAAGCCAATGAATCGTAAGAAATTTAAAATCAATCTATTATTCATTTTATCTTTGGTTTAAGGTAAGTGAATCTATTTCTGTCTGGCGTAAATTCTCAATAACAAAAACGTGACGTAAAGCACTAAAATTTGTCGAGAAACGAATTTTTGCAGCACTAAAATCTTTAGAATCCGACTCCTGCATTTCCTCTATTGTTCCTACCATAATGTCTGCTGGATAGATATTAGAAAAGCCGCTTGTTACCAAGGTGTCTCCTTTTTCGAGAACCAAATGTAAAGGAATATCCTTAACCGTTCCGAAACGATAATCCAAATTATCCCAAGTTACATTAGCAATATGTTGATTATCAGTAAACCTAGCACTAATAATTGTATATGGATGCAACATACTTATCACAGAAGCATAATTTTCTGTTACATTGACAACCTTACCAACCACACCATTTTCACAAACAACACCCATATCTTTTTTTATACCATTTTTTCTTCCTTTATCAATAAGCAAATAATTATTAACATTATTAACACTATTGTTAATAACATTAGCAGGAATAAAATTAAAATCAAAAGACTGGGAATTCATCAAGTCAGAAGTATCTACATTTGTTTTATACAAATAACTCATTAGCAAAGCATTATGCTCCACTAACAATTGGTTCTCTTCTTTCAATGAAAAATAATTGGTAAAATTGGTTTTTGTCTTAAAGAATTTACCAGATATGGCGTTGCCTACTTTTGTCAATTTACGTTTTTGATATGGAAGATTGTTCATCAACATTGTGATACACAACACTTCCAATATCAAAAACAGTAGGATATTACTATATTTTTTTAAAAAATCTAATAAGTTATACATGACTATCAATCCGGATTATTTAATCAGGAATGGGAATTTGTCAAAGTTTTTAAGAGCGATACCTGTACCGCGAGCGACAGCTCTCAAAGGATCGTCGGCAACGTGAATTGGTAATTTTGTCTTAGCATGCAAACGCTTGTCGAGACCGCGCAACAAAGCACCGCCGCCTGTGAGATAAATACCTGTGCGGTAAATATCCGCTGCCAATTCTGGAGGTGTTTGTTCCAAAGCATTAAGAACAGCTGTCTCAATCTTAGAGATACTCTTATCCAAGCAATATGCTATTTCTGAATAATTTACCATGATTTCTTTAGGAATACCAGTCAGAAGGTCACGACCATGAACTGCATATTCATCTGGTGGATTATCGAGTTCTGTCAATGCTGAACCGACTTCAATCTTAATCATTTCGGCTGTTCTTTCACCGATATACATATTGTGTTGCTTACGCATATACTCAACGATTTCAGCTGTAAAATCGTCACCAGCAGTACGGATAGACTTATTATTAACAATCCCGCCGAGAGCGATGACAGCGATTTCACTTGTACCGCCGCCGATGTCAACAATCATATTACCCATTGGTTCGAGAACATCGATGCCGATACCGATAGCCGCTGCCATTGGCTCGTGGATGAGGCGAACCTCTTTAGCACCAGCTTGTTCTGCAGAATCCTTAACAGCTCTTTCTTCAACTTCTGTAATACCTGAAGGAATACAGATAACCATTTTCAATGCTGGAGGGAAAATGCTGTTATGGAAATTGATCATCTTGATCATATCCCTAAGCATACACTCAGCTGCCTGGAAGTCAGCGATAACACCATCACGCAAAGGTCTGATAGTCTTGATGTTTTCGTGAGTCTTACCATGCATCATCATAGCGCGTTTACCGACAGCCATGATTTTTTGAGTGTCTCTTTCTATCGCGACGATAGAAGGCTCATCAACAACCACCTTATCATTATAGATAATGACGGTGTTGGCGGTGCCTAAGTCGATCGCTAATTCTTTATTGAAAAATGAAAATAATCCCATTTTGACAATCTTATTTAATTAGTGTTTGAAGTGACGATAGCCAGTGAATACCATTGCCATATCGTGTGCGTTGCAATAGTCGATAGAATCTTGGTCTTTTATTGAACCACCAGGTTGGATAACTGTTGTAACACCTGCATTATGAGCTATTTCTACGCAGTCAGCGAATGGGAAGAATGCATCAGATGCCATCACTGCGCCATTGAGGTCGAATTCAAACGACTTAGCTTTTTCGATAGCTTGTCTCAAAGCATCAACGCGTGAAGTCTGACCGATACCTGAAGCGTACAATTGTTTGTTCTTTGCCAAGACGATGGCATTTGAACGGCTATGTTTAACTATTTTATTTGCAAAGATTAAATCTTCAACTTCTTGAGCTTCAATGTTTTTATTTGTAACAGCTTTAAAATCTTCAACTATTTCTGTATGAAGGTCGCGATCTTGAGCCAAGATACCGTTAAGAGCTGATTTATACACTGTTGTTGGGAAATCGTTTGATTTAAGCTTCAAAACAATTCTGTTTTTCTTTGCGAAGAGAATATCCAAAACGCCTTCGTTATAGTCTGGAGCGACGATAACTTCGAAGAACATTTTGTTGATTTCGTTAGCTGTTTCAACGTCGATAGCTTTGTTGCTTACAAATACGCCACCGAATGCTGAAACTGGGTCGCCTGCCAATGCTGCTTGATATGCTTCAGCAATTGTTGGACGTGATGCTATTCCGCAAGGATTGTTGTGTTTCAAAATTGCGAATGTTGGTTCATCGAATTCGCGGATAAGGTTAAGACCTGCTTCTAAGTCTAACAAATTATTGTATGATAAATCTTTACCATGAAGTTTTTCAAAGACATCGTCGAGCTTGCCGTAGAAAACAGCTTTTTGGTGAGGATTTTCACCATAACGCAATTCGCTGCGACTGTCGATATGAATATTCAAATCTTTTGATTCGTCATCTTTTGCAAACCAGTCGTAAATCATGCCATCATAGTGTGAACTTGTTGCGAAAGCATATTTTGCAAAACGTTTGCGGTCTTCAAGGCTTGTGCAACCATTTTGTGCTTTGTAAAGTTCCATAAACTCTACATAATATTTTGAATCTGGAACGATAACAACTTCGTTGAAGTTCTTGCCGCCAGCACGAATCAAAGAAATCCCGCCTATGTCAATCTTTTCTATAATCTTAGCAGGATCGTCTGTCGACTTCACTGTTTCTTCAAAAGGATAAAGGTCAACAATAACGAGGTCGAATGCTGGGATTTCATATTGTTTCATCTCTTCAACGTCTTTCTCGTTTTGCAAACGGCCCAAGATACCACCAAATACTTTTGGATGTAATGTTTTTACACGACCGCCAAGAATTGAAGGATATGAAGTGAGTGATTCTATTGTCTTAACAGAATCATCAAGTTCTTTAATGAAATCGTATGTTCCGCCAGTAGCATAAATTTGAACATCTTGCTCTTTCAACAAAGCAACAATCTTATCTAAATTAGTCTTGTAAAAGACTGATATTAAGCAGGTTTTAATCTTTTTCAAGGTACTTAAAATTTAAAGTTAAACATATTGCAATAATAAGAAATATATATCATTTATGAAAGTGTTTTTAGAAGTTTTTTTTGTCATAAGCTGTGAGCCGTGAGCAATGAGCTTATGTTTAAAGATTTTAACAAAAACTTGTTGTCTTGTTGTCTTGTAAACTTGTAGTCTTTTATAAAATCCTGACTATTAAACAATTATTTTTTTTATTTTTTTTGATAAAAAAACTTGTATAAAGGATTTATTTGTTGTACTTTTACAAGTCAAATTCTTTTTAAATGAATACTCGTTGGATTATAAATAAAAATATTGATAGACAAATCGTTAGCGATTTATCTAGCGCATTGGGCATAGATGAGAATCTTGCTACTTTGCTCGTTCAACGTGGTATTACAAATTATGACGAAGCAAAAGATTTCTTCCGACCTTCCTTAGAACATCTTCACGATCCTTTCGAAATGAAAGACATGGACAAAGCTGTTGAACGTATTAAAAAAGCGTTGGAAAAAGGAGAAAAGATTTTGATTTACGGTGACTATGACGTTGATGGAACAACAGCTGTCGCCTTGATTTACACTTATCTTAAGAATTTTATCAGCAAGAAAAAAATCGAGTTTTACATTCCAGACAGATACGATGAAGGTTATGGCATATCTTACAAAGGTATTGATTATGCCGCAGAAAACGGATTCAGCCTCGTCATCGTATTGGACTGCGGCATCAAAGCTGTCGATAAAATTGAATATGCTAATAGCCGCAACATCGATTTTATCATTTGCGACCACCATCGTCCAGGCGACGAAATTCCTAATGCAGTAGCTGTATTGGATTCAAAACGCCCTGATTGCAAATATCCTTATAAAGAATTGTCAGGCTGTGGCGTCGGATTTAAACTCATAACTGCTTTGTCTATGAGTCTGAATCGCCCTATCGAAGAAGTTTACGAACTCCTTGATTTGGTCGCCGTAAGTATCGCCGCTGATATCGTTCCTATTACTGGTGAAAACAGAGTCCTGGCTTATTACGGACTCCTTCTTATAAATAAAAACCCTCGACCAGGTCTCGAAGCAGTACTCGGTCACGCTAACGTTCACAGAGTGGAAGAAGATCCTTCTCAAAACTCTGAACAACCTCAAAATGTTCTTAATAAAGAAGTGACTATCAGTGATTTAGTATTCATGATAGGTCCTCGTATCAATGCAGCTGGCCGACTTGAAAAAGCTAGCGACTCGGTGAGACTTCTCATCGCTGAAAGAAAAGAACATGCTGAAAAATTGGCTTCTTCTATAAATGACTTGAACGTCAGACGTCGTGAATTCGACAACAATATAACTGCTGAAGCTCTCTTGATGATTCAACAAGACGAAAAATTACGCAATGCTAAAAGTACTGTTATCTTTAACGAAAATTGGCATAAAGGCGTCATCGGTATCGTAGCATCAAGACTTACAGATAGTTACTACAGACCAACTATCGTTTTGACAAGATCAAACAACCTTATAACAGGTTCGGCTCGTTCTATAAAAAGTTTCGATATTTATGACGCTATAGATAATTGTTCCGACTTATTAGAACACTTCGGTGGTCATAAATATGCAGCTGGTTTGTCTTTAAAACCAGAAAACCTCGAGGAATTCGCTCGCCGCTTCGAAGAATATGTGGCAAATAATATTGATAACGAAGAACTTATTCCTGAACTTAATGTCGACCTCGAAATAAATTTTTCCGACATCACTCCAAAATTCGTAAGAGTTTTAAAACAATTCGCTCCTTTCGGACCTGGAAATATGGCTCCTGTCTTCCTTTCAAGAAATGTCATAGATACCGGTTCTTCACGTCCTGTAGGCGGACAAGATAAAAAACATCTCAAATTGTCGATGACTCAAAAACAAGACAACGAGACTGTATTGCCTGGTATAGCTTTCCAAAAAGGAGCCGATTATCAAAGAGTTAATTCTAAAGAACCATTCTCTATCTGCTATTGCATCGAGAAAAACTTCTGGCAAGGAAAAACAAATCTTCAACTTAATGTTAAAGACATTAAATTCAAAGACTCAGAAGAAGATTGTTAAATAATTTTAACATTATAAGGATATAGGGAAAAATATTACCCTAACAGCGATAAACAATCCGAAAATCATCAAAATTATACCTATAATCTGATTTAAAATTTTCATCATCTTTTCTGTGAAAAATCTTTTGAGAGAATAAGCTCCTAATGCTTTTAGAACATCGAAAAAGAAAACTGTTGCAAATACACCTATAAAGAAAATAATCATAGAGTATCTATTTCCTCCAAAATTGCTCGAGGCTGTCGCAACACATGTAATCCAAAAAACCCATACAAAAGGATTGAAGATATTGATAATAAAACCTTTACTAATAAAGACATACCATTTAGGATCATCAATAAATCGTTCATTCATTTTATCAATCTTCTGTTTGTTATTCTCACTGATGTGAATAATCTTTTCCGGAGATAAAAGAAAAGTGTATATTCCAAAGATAATCAATATGATACCAGCACTTATGCCTGCATATAAAACATTTTCTTTATCACTGATATTGAACTGAACATTCGTCATCATCATCAATGCGACAACCATCATGTCATTCAAAATAATTCCTAAATCCAGAAACATTGCAGCTTTAAAACCTCTGCTAATACTAGTCTGAATCAATGTAAAAAATGACGGGCCAAATCCCATTATCAAAGCGAGAGACAGACCTACAATAATACCCTCTAGAAATATCATTTTTCCTTATTTAAAAAGGTTATAAAATGTTTCCAATCTTCGTATCTTTTGCCTTTCAAAACCCGTGGAAATTTTGTCGCACCACCAATCTTTCCAGTTTTTTGCATAAAGTCATAAAAGACATGTGTTGGCAAAATATCTATGTATAAATTACTCAAAGCTTCTTCACGTTCAACACGATAGTCGTCGTTCAATACTTTCAAATGCTCATCTATCTTCTTGATAGCTAATTCTTTATCTATTTCAGAATCACAAGCTAAATACCAATGATGAGCGAAAGTATTTTCTTCACGGAAACCAGCGACAGTAAACTCGTTGATATCGACTTTCAATTCATTAGCTATGTTGTTAATAGCTTGATTCATATTATCTTGTGAAAGATGTTCTCCAACTAAACTTAAAAACTGTTTTGTTCTTCCACTAATTGTAATTTCACATTTTTCTTTGTTAACAAATTTTATGACATCACCTATAAGATATCTCCATGCTCCTGCATTTGTAGATAACAAAATTGCATAATCAACATTTTCTTCAACTTCTGTGATATTAAGAGAAGTGCAATTCTGTCTTATATTTCCGTCTTCATCAAAATTATTTTCGTTGAAAGGAACAAATTCATAATATATTCCATTATCAACGATAAGCTGCATAATACGTTTGTTAAGATCAACTTGATATGCAATATAACCTTCTGATGCTAAATAACTTTCGCTATATACAACAGGTTTTCCGAATAATTTTTCAAAACTTTTTTCGTAAGGAGCGAAGGCCACTCCACTATGAACATAGGCCGACAATGAAGGCCATAAGTCGTGGATTGTGTTTAAGTTATATTCTTTGATAATTCTTTCGAGAAGTATTTGGACCCATGAAGGCACACCTACTAAAACACCGATGTCCCATGATGGAGCTTTTTTCACCATTTCATCAAGTTTGGTATTCCAGTCGGTCGTTCTAGAAATCTTTCTTCCTGGTTTATAGAAATATTCAAACCAGAAAGGCAGTTTTGCTGCAGTAATACCAGAAAGGTCGCCTGCATAATAAGTTCCATTATATTGAAGATGAGTGCTTCCGCCAATCATCAAAAATCCTTTATCATAAAAATCTAGAGGAAAATCGTATTTCGTAGCTGCTAAAATCTGTTGAAGACTTGCTTTCTTAATAGACCTTAACATGTTATTAGTGATAGGAATAAATTTGCTTGAAGCTTCAGAAGTGCCTGAACTCAAAGCGAAATAATTCACCTTTCCTGGCCATGTAACAAATGTTTCTCCATTCAAGGCTCTAAACCACCAATTCTTATACATGGAATTGTAGTCAAAAACAGGAACATTTTCTTTATAATTTTTAAGAATATCATCCGATTTTAGTATTTCATCGAAATGATAATGCTGACCAAAAGCAGTATTAGATGCTCTTCTAAGTAATTTCTTTAATTCTCTAGTCTGAGATTTAATAGGATCTAATCTCTTCTTTTTCAAATCAATAGGTATATTTCCCACCGAATAAACGGTCTTCATTAATGTTCCAAAAACCTTCGACATCTTTAATAAAATATTTTTATCTACAAAAATAAAAAAAAACAATTGTTTTTTAAAAAAATGTTATTTTTGTGGTCAACAAAAATGTATAACTAATTAAAATTTTAAGTTATGAAGAAAAAACTTTTATTATTAGTCGCAGTATTCTGCTTCTTAGGTATGGGTATTCAAGCTCAAGAAACAATGAGTAAAGGTCAATTAGTAGGTAGCGCACGTTTAGGTTTCAGCAATGCTGGTTTCCCAGTTGCTGTTGCTGTTGACTACGGTTTATTAAGTGGTTTCATTAACGGTAATGCAGCTCTTTCTGCTGGTGGTGAAGTTGGTGTTTTCATGTATAACAATGGAAATGGTGGTATTGGTGTAGGTTTATCAGCTGCTGCAAGAGGTAACTTCCACTATGAATTTGTTCAAAACTTAGATACATACTTAGGTTTAAATCTTGGTATTTTAGGTAGAGGTTTTTCAATTGGTGGTCACTTAGGCGCACGTTACTATTTTGGTGGTAACTGGGGTATCAACCTCGAACTCGGTGGCGGTACAACACTCGGTGGTTCACTTGGTGTTTCATTGAAATTCTAAGAAACAACCTTTTAAAAAAAACCGACTTCAATGAAGTCGTTTTTTTTTTACATAAGATAATTTTTATTTTTTGTATTCTAATTCATACAAATCATGTAAATCATGATCACTCATTTTCATGATGTCTTTGTAATCCATTTGTTTAGTTAACAATAACCATTCAAAAAATTCATCTAAAAATGATTCAATACCTGCTCCATGAGCTTTGTGATAAAAAAGACTTAATTTTTTTTCAGCTTTGATATCATCGTATCCTTCTTGTTGTTGTTTCAGTAATTCAATTAAGTTTTCCATAGCCATTTATTTTTAAGTGTTAATAATTATATTTTTATAGACTACAAATATAAGAATTTAGATTTTTTTTGTCAACACTTTTTTTTCGCTTTTTATCGTAAATATTTTATTTGAAAAACATTAAACATGGTGATAAGGTTCACCTTTTATGATAGTAAAAGCACGGTAAAGCTGCTCGACAAAAATCAATCTAATCATTTGATGAGAAAATGTCATTTCTGAAAGACTGATTTTAAATTTTGCTTTGTCGTAAACATCTTTTGAAAAACCATAAGGTCCACCAACAACGAAAACTATTCTCTTACTTACAGCATTCATCTGTTTTTCAATCCATTGTGAAAACATTACAGATGTGAATGTCTTTCCTTTTTCATCTAATAAAATCAAGTCGTCACCTGGATTCAATTGCGATAATATTAATTCGCCTTCAGCTTTTTTCTGCTGCTCTTCTGTTAAAGTCTTCCTGTTTTTTATGTCAGGAATGACCTTCATTTCAAAAGGAATGTAATGCTCTAACCTTTTGATATATTTACCGATACCTGTTTCTAAATAAGATTCGTCGGTTTTGCCAATGACTAAGAATAATATTTTCATATTGCAAAAGTAAAAAAGAATTGACAATTTACAATGAAGAATGTAGAATGAAGAATTAAGAATGATTTTTAATAAGGTGACTTTATACGACAATACCCTAATTTTACATCATACAATTAGTCACATATAGTTATACATTTATAATTTCTACAAAGAACTTTTTTCACCAAAGTTAATAATACCAATCAAACTGCGATTGGCTTATGAAAGAAATTAACTTTGGACAATTTAACACGCTCTGCGATTTCTATTCGGCATTCCCAAACGAAAAGACATGTATTGATTACCTTGAAAAGTTATTATGGCCAAATGGAGTCGTATCACCTTACGATAAAAGTTCTAAAGTATATCGTAGAGGTGACGGATTATATCGTTGTAAAAATACGGGCAAAAATTTCAATGTTCGTATAGGAACTATTTTTGAGAGTACAAAACTTCCTCTACGCAAATGGTTTCTTGCTATCTATTTCATTTGTAATTATAAAAAGGGAATATCGGCAACCCAACTTTCAAAAGATATTGACGTAACACTAAAAACCGCCTGGTTTCTTTTGCAAAAGGTTCGTAGAACATTTTACGATAATATACATAGTATTAAACTTCATGGTGAAGTTGAACTGGACGAGACTTTTGTTGGCGGGAAGAATAGGAATCGCCATGCTAACAAGAAAGTTAAGAATAGTCAAGGAAGAAGTTTTAAGGATAAAGTTCCTGTTATGGGTATGATGGAACGTAACGGAAATGTGGTTTGTAAGGTCGTTAAAGATACTTCTGTTAAATCCCTAACGGCACCTATATTAAGAACTGTAAAATTATCTGCAACGCTTTATACTGATGAGTGGTGCGGTTATGATAAAGTTCGTAGATTCTATCATACAGAAATGGTTGACCACGGCAAAGGTATGTACGCGAACGGCAATGCTTATACTAATAGCATTGAGGGATTTTGGGGTAATTACTGCAAACGTCCAATCAATTGTACATACAATCACCTCAGCCGTAAATATATGCAGAGATATTTTGATGAATTCTGTTTCCGTTATAATAATCGCAAAGTTAGTAATTTAGAAAGGTTTGAAAAAGTTATATCAAACATACAAATTCGTATAACACAAATTCAAATATCAGCATAATGAAAACAAAGAAAAAAGATAGAAATTACATACCTATTTTAGACCAACCAATAGAAGAACTTAAAAAGCCTATGGGAGATGGCGTAGATTTTAACGCTATAATGAAACAAGTTCTATCGTATAAGGTTAAAAAGAAAAGGAGCAATCAATGATGACGCTCCTATTACTTTTTAAACTCAATTTTTAGTTGTCCTTTTTATCTTTGTTTTTACGTTCTATTTCTTTAGAACGAAGAAATGCTATAAAAGGTGTAAAAACTATTGCAAAACCAACATAATACAATATAGGCAACTTTATTCCTTGTAAGTCTGTAACGACATATATTCCTAATGTGCTTATTATCGCCCAAATAAATCCGTATAATAAATATTTACTCATAACTATTCTTATAAACTAAAGTGAAAATCCCAAAACATTTGATTGTAACGAGCGTTAGCCATTTCATAACCATACCATATCTGAAGTGCAAAAACAATCAAACCTATGACAAGAATGACCCAACCTAATACATCATTCTCTACAACTTCTTCATCAGGACGATTTGTTATAGGATGTGCAATAACTTCTTTCTTGAGATGTCTAGAAACAGCTAATATCAGAATACCAAACAAGCCGATAAACCAACAATTTATAAACCATAACCAACCCTTTCGGTTTCGCTTCTTTGCCATACTATAACCTGCTATGGCAAATAGAATCGGGAATATAATTCCAATCAAAAACGTAATTAAACTTGTATTCATAATGGCGAATTTTACAGGTTTCTCCGTAGGCAGACAATGGGAGAAGTTTAACAATGTTTATTAAAAAGAAAGTGGACTGCCACCCATGCTTCCTGTAGGTATCGCCAAACACCTGAATACACGCACGGATAGGCAACCCACGTATATGAGAGTTGCTCCGTGCCTCGTGTATTCTTTGTTTAATTTGGCGATTTTACAAGAATGAGGCACTTTCTTTATTTT